>JBAULD010000415.1:0-2559 GCA_049578005.1 Polyangiaceae bacterium | reverse complement strand
GGGGGGGGGGGGGGGGGTGGGGTTCGTGAGAATGGAGGGCGCGACGGCCGTCTTCCCACGCATTCTGATCCTGATCGGCTGGTCCCCCTGACCGCGAGCTTCGTTGAAGCGCGTAGCCGGTCACGAGGCCTTCGATCCACAGCCAAGAATGTCTCACGTGCGTCCCTCGGACGGTCCCCGTATGGTTCGGGCGGAGTCCGGCGGCGGCGGTCCCGCGCCGGTCCGATCTCAGGTATCTGGAGGGGATCCGTGGACGCCGCCGAGCCACCCCGCATCGTGTTCGAGAACCCCGCCGCACGCTGTTCCGACGGCCACCGCGCCGAGGAACTGCTGAAGCAGGTGCTCGCCCGGGCAAAGGCTCCGAGCGGGGGTTGGCTCGTGACGATGCGTGTCGACCCATCGGGCTCGGGAGCGCTGGCGGCAGACGGCGAAATCAAGGACGAGGGGGGCGCGACGGTCGGCCACCGCGTGGTAACCGGGAAAGCCAGCGATTGCGGGGGGCTGGCTCGCGCCATTGGTGTCTGGGCGTCCCTCGTGCTCGACGCGGAGGTCAACCGGCCGCCGCGTCCGGCGCCGGCAGTCGCAGAGGAGCCCGTCCCGAACGAGCAGGAGAAGACTCCGCCCGAGGCAGGGTCGACGCAGACGGAGGGACGCGCCGCCGCAGCCACCGAGGCCCAGCCAATCCCGGTGTGGCCACCCGCCCCCCCGGGAGAAAAGCTGCCGCGCCGCGAAGATGCGCGCACGCTCGAGGTGGGTGCAGGAGGATTCCTGATGACCGGGATCACCGGGACCGGGGGCGACCTGCTGGTCGGAGCCTCGCCCTTCGTGGTCGTCGAGGTCGCCAGGGGACTCTTCCTTCGGCCGGCGCTCGCTCTCGGCGGCTCGGTGCCTGCGGGGAGCCCCCGGATGACGTTCATCGTGTCCCGGACCGACGCCTGCACGCGCTTTGCCGGTCTCTATACGAGTCTCCACGGAATGCAGCTGGACATTTGTGCGGGCGGCGACGTCGGCATGCTCGATGCCGACGGCCGCGTTCGGGCTTACGCCGCGTTCGGCCCCAGTATGGACTTGCGCGGCGAGCTGGGAGGAGACCTCGCGGTGATTTTGCGCGGCTTGGTCGACGTCAACACCGTACACAGCCAACACCTGGCCACGCCGCTGTGGGCAGGTCGCGGGGAGCTTGCCATGTCTTGGAGAATTCGGTGACGGACGCCCGATCGGCCGGCCATAATTCGGCTGTGACACCCGAAGGTGCGCTCGTGCCCGTCGTGGCCTCCGGGCCCGTCTCGCGACCGACGCTCGAGCCGCTCGCTCTCCCGCTACGAGCACCAAAATCTGAGCCCGACGTGCGGGCGCGGACCTTTCGCGCGCTCTACGACGCCCAGGTCGATTTCGTGTGGCGCAATCTGCGCCGTCTGGGAGTCCCCGAGTCGGAAATCGAGGACCGCACCCAGGAGGTTTTTGTCGTGGCCCACCGCCGGTTCGACGAGTTCGAAGACCGGGGCCACGGTCCGCGAGCGTGGCTGTTCCAAATCGTGCTTCGCGTGGCGAGCGACGCCCGCAGACACCGCCGCCGTCATCCCGAGGATCCGGACGGAGGTGACGCAACCGCCCGGGCCAGCGTCGACCCGACGCAAGGCGATGCGCTCGCGCGCCGCGAGGCGCTGTGGCAACTGGATGCCGCACTCGAAACGATCGACGTCGGCCGCCGCGCTGTCCTCGTCCTTCATGAAATCGAAGAGATGACCGCGCCGGAGATTGCTCAAGTGCTGTCGATTCCGCTCAACACCGTGTACTCGCGGCTGCGCGTGGCGCGCCTGGAGCTCGAGGCGGCGCTCGCGCGCCAAGGAGGCGGCCCATGAATGACACGCGCTTGTCGGCTTCGATGAACAAGCTGCTCGCCGCCGCAAAGGCCGACACGCCGAGTGCCGCGGCGCGAACGAAGGTCTGGTCGGGGGTGTCCGGCGCCGTCGGCGGCGCGGCCATGGCGGGTGGAACCGCTGCGAGCGCGCTGGTCACCGGCGGGGCCAGCGCCACCAAAGTCCTCGCGGTGGGGACGCTGTTCGGGGGTTCGCTCGCGGTGGGGCTGGCGGCCGTACTTCTTCAGGTTGGTCCGACACCCAAGATACCGCGGACGGCGGATCCACTCATCGACGCGCCCGCGTCCCTGCCGCCTGCGCGCTCCGCTGGTGTGGAGTCGATTTGGACTCGGACGCCTTCGCCGACTATGGGTCCCGGCCCCGCCGAGGTCGCGGCTGCGACGACGCAACCGGCCGCGGTGCGGGCAGCGGCTCCGCACGCGAAACGCGCAAACCACTAAGACATTCTGGCGCGGGAAGCTTCGCTCGTAGCCGAAGCACGCGGCGCGCTTGCGCGCTCGGATCCGCGGACGGCGCTCCGGGCGATTCGCTCCGCCCGCGCCCTTCCCTCGCGCCAGCTCGTTCCCGAGGAGCTCGCGGTCGAAGAGCAGGCACTGCGTGCGCTCGGCCGAAGCGACGAGGCGAACGGAATCGACGTGCAGCTCCGGCTGCAATACCCGGAAGCCGCGCTCGCGCGATA
>JBAULD010000414.1:0-12752 GCA_049578005.1 Polyangiaceae bacterium | reverse complement strand
ATCTACGGCGCGGCGCGCATCCGCGCCGTGGACGCGGCCGCGCAGGCGGCCCCTCAGGCGACCGTCGGGGTCGTTCAGGCGAACATGGGGCTCTTGGAAAAGCGCTCGCAGTTCGACGAGGGGCTGCACCGCCATCTTCAGCTATCGGCCGACCTCGAGCGCGATAAGCACATCGACTTCGTCGTGTGGAGCGAGACGTCGGCGATGCGTCCCGTGCACGACGAATCCTACCGGCAAGAGCTCGGCGCCGTAGTCGGTCGGCGGATCGGCGTGCCGGCTATCTTCGGCGCGGTCGTATTCCGCCTCGTCCGGGACCAGCGCGAGTACGTGCTCTACAATACTGCGATTTCCAGCGACGCGAACGGCGTCGTCCGGAGCCGTTACGACAAGGAATACTTGCTGACATTCGGCGAGTACATCCCTTTCGGCGAGACTCTACCCGTCCTCTATTCGTGGTCGCCGAACAGCGGGCACTTCAGCCCCGGCACCGTGCTCGACCCGCTCGTCGTCGACCTCCACGGCGAGGAGCACCTGGTCACGGCGCTCATCTGTTACGAAGACATCCTGCCTCGGTTCACGAACGACGCCGTTCGTCACGGCAATCCGGAGCTCCTCGTCAACATCACCAACGACGCCTGGTTCGGCGACACCACCGAGCCCTGGGAGCACTTGGCGCTCGCGCAGTTCCGCGCGATCGAGCACCGCCGCTATCTGGTGCGCGGGACCAATAGCGGCGTGAGCGCGGTGGTCGATCCCGTGGGCCGCGTCGTCGCGCATTCCGGCACGTTCCGCCAGGACGTGGTCTCCGCGCCCATCCACTGGATGCGGGCCCGCACGGTCTACGAGGCACTGGGGGACTGGCCGTGGCTCTTCGTGTCACTGGCCGTCGTGGCGGGCGCGTTCAGGTCGGCCCGGGCGAGAAAGACGCTCTAAGTAATTCCACCGGCTGCCTGGTCGATGACCCAGGTCACGCCTCCGCGCCCGCCCCGAATGACGCGGGCCGGCGTCTTCTGGACGTCACCTTGGGCCGCCCAGACCCGCTCGAGCGCCTCGCGTTTGCCCGCGCCCACGGCGATGACGATAAGGGAGCGCGCGTGCTCGATCGCGAGGGGGGTCAAACTCAGCCGAGCCTCGCGCGGGCCCTTGGCAGGCACCGCCACGACGAGGCCCTCCGACGTCTCGACCGTTGGTTCGCCAGGGAAGAGAGACGCCGTATGTCCGTCTTCGCCGATGCCCAGGATCATCACATCGAACGCCGGGACACCGTCGGAGTCGACCTCGACCCGCTCCCGGATGCGACGCTCGTACTCTTTTGCGACGACCGCGCGATCCGCAGCTTCGGCCGCCATGCGGTGCACGCGGTCCGCCGGCACGCGGGCTACGTCGAGCAAGGTCTCTTTCGCCCAACGATAGTTGCTGCGATCGTCGGTGGGGGGCACGGCTCGTTCATCGACCCAGAAGACGTCGACCTTCGTCCAGTTGACGAGCGGATCGCGCGCGAGCAGGGCGTAGGCGTCCCGCGGCGTGTTCCCGCCCGACAGAGCGACCGATGCGTGCCCATACCTCAGGATGGCCGCCTGAAGGCCGCGAGCGATTCGCGCCGCGGCTTCTCGAGCCACCTCCGCCGCGGTAGGCACGGCAACCAGCTGTCCGGGTACGACCTTCGTGGTCATGGCCGAGCGACGTTAGCGCGCTTTGAGCTCGCCTTCACCCGCACGCGATCTCATCGTCGAGTAGCCCGTCCGCCCACGCCACGCTCTCGACCAGCGATTCGTCGTGGGCGGGCCGGCGGAGGGTGCGTTCGAGAAGCGGCGCCAGCTCGCTCGCCCGAAGGCGAACGCGCTGCTCGATGCGCTTGGTCTCGCCCTGCGACGTCACGTCGAGGCGCCACGTCGCGGCGTCGGATTCGCCCTGCTCGCGCCGGATTTGGCCCGCGAGGGCGATGGCGCCCGTGCTGGCCTCGATCTCGACGGCGAAGAGGCCGCGACCGATCGCGGCCCCCTCGGATGCCAGCTGCACGGGCACCGTTCCCTCGTCGGGCCGCGTCAGCCGCAACTTGCCTGCGAGCGAGGTCGCTTTCCACGACAGCCGCGTCGCCAGCCATCCGAGGAGGAGCGCCCCCTCCGCGCCGAGGGCCGTTCCCGGGGCGGACGCCTGGACGATCTTCACGCGAGTGACCCGCCCGGCCAGCTCGCGCAGTCGCGGTTCGTCGAACATGCGGGCGCAGAGCTCGTGCCACGGGGCGAGCCTCGTCCAGGCGAGATCGGCGACGCCGGGACGCTCCCCGCGAGCCGGTGGTGTGCTCGCCCATCGAACCAGGTGTGCCAGGTCACCGAGGGAACCTTGCGCCGAGTCGAGGACCACCCGATCGGCCTCGAGCGCCAGCGGCGCGAAGAGGAGGTCATCGGCGTGGACGCGGCCGAGCCACACGAGCGTCGTGGGGACGTCGCTCGCGCAGAGCGTTTCGACGCAGCTGGCCACCCGCGCGCACGCGCCACCCCGTGCCTGCAGCGTCACCCGCTCCGAACAGATCGGTGGACCACCGCTTTCGCCACGCGTGCAGACGGCGGTCGCGCTCGCCGAGAGCCCATCCGGCGCGTCCGGATCGAGTCCCACGACGATCGCTCGCGCAGGGATCGCTTGGAGCACATCGTCCACCGTGGGAAGCCATCGCTCGGCGACCTCGGGCGTCCCCGCGACCACGACGAGGTTGCGCGTGCACGCACGCGCTTTTGGAGTCTCGCCCGGCGCCGGGGGCGAAGACCAGAAGGCTTGGAGCTCCCCTTCGACACGAGCGAGGACCTGACCCGGCGAGAGGGTCATGGCTTCCTCCATCGCCGGCCGTCGCGGGCGAGAAGGTCGTCCGCTTCCGAGGGTCCCCAAGATCCGGCGGGATAGGTCGGCGGTGGCGGCGGCCCGGCGCTGGCCCACGCCTCGAGCACGTGATCCATGTACTCCCACTGGGCTTCGACTTCGTCTCGACGCGTGAAGAGCGTGGCTTCGCCGCGCATCGCGTCGAGCAGCAGGCGCTCGTACGCCTCCGGCGTGTTCGAGCCGAAGGCCGTCCCATATCGAAAGTCCATCGCGACGTCGCGCAAGAACGTCTGTTGGCCGGGCTCCTTCGAGATGAACCGAAGCGAGATCCCCTCGTCCGGCTGGATGCGAACGGCCAGGACGTTCGGTGCGATGCCTCTCGGTCCTCCGTCGTCGGTTGCGCCGGCGGCACGAGCCGCTCGGAAAAGCGTCTGCGGAACCTCATGGAACACGACCGCGATCTCGGTCACGCGCCGAGCGAGCCGTTTGCCGGCCCTCACGTAGAACGGAACGCCGCTCCAGCGCCAGTTGTCGACGAAGCATCGCATGGCGACATAGGTCTCGACGTTAGAGCCGGGGGCGACGTCGGGCTCCTCGCGGTAGGCGACCGCCGGTTCGCCGCGGACGAGCCCTCGGCCGTACTGCCCGCGGACGACGTTGTGCGCCACGTCGTTGCGGTCCATCGGCCGCATGCTCCGCAGCACTTTGACTTTCTCGTCGCGGACCGCGTCCGCGGACAGAGAGATGGGCGGTTCCATCGCTGTCAGACAGAGGAGCTGCATCAGGTGGTTTTCGACGATGTCGCGCGTCACACCCGTCTGCTCGTAGAAGCGTCCGCGTCCCTCCAGCCCGATTTCCTCCGCGACCGTGATCTGAACCTGGTCGACGTGCTCCCGTCCCCAAACGGGTTCGAAGAGCAGGTTGGCGAACCGCATGACGAGCAGATTCTGAACCGTCTCTTTTCCCAGGTAGTGATCGATCCGAAACACCTGCGATTCGTCGAAGGCCGATGCGATCGAGTCGTTCAGGGCTCGCGCGCTCGCGAGGTCGTGGCCGAAAGGCTTTTCGAAGACAACCCGCGACCACGCGCCGGCCGTGCGGTTCCCCCCGGGGGTCGAAACCAGGCCCGACGCGCGCAATCCGTCGACGATCGGCCCGAACTCGCTCGGCGGAACGGCCAGGTAGAAGAGGTGGTTATTGCGGGTCCCCCGTTCGCTGTCGACGCGCGCCAGGTGGGCGCGCAACGATTCGTAGGTGGCCGGATCGTTGGCGGCGCCGCGCACGTAGCTCAACCCGCGCTCGAAGTCGGCCCAGAGCGCACCGTCGATCGGCTTGCGCCTCGAGAAGGCCGACACGGCTTCGCGCATCTCGGCGCGGAACGACTCGTCCGTTTTGTCGCGACGACCGACGCCGACGACCGCGAAGCCCCCGGGCAGGGCGCGACCCCAGGCCAGGTTGTAGAGCGCTGGCATGAGCTTGCGACGCGTCAAGTCCCCCGAGGCTCCGAAGATGACGGCCGCACACGCGTCGCCCGTGCGGTCTTCGACGATGCCACGGCGCAATGGGTTGAGTGCGATGGGTTGAGACGTCGCCATGGGATGCTTGTCCTTGGTCTTGCCGCCGGTGGGCGCCCGATGGGGGCGCACGGCGACGCCGATTGTACGCTCTTCGCGCCGAGTGGACTCGACCGGTGTGGAACGCCCCCGCCGCGCGAATGGGGCGGCTGGATGCCACGTCCGCACTTCGCCGCCAAGAAGGCCAAAAGCACCGCTTTCCCTGCGCCCGCCGTGGCAGCCTGGTGCCCGTCGAGGCCGCCGCGGTCGTCGCGGGTCGAGGGCGCGCCCGAGCTCGGTTCCTCTGGGACGCAGCGGATGGCCTCGGCATCCAGACGGCTCAATCCCGGCCCGCTGGCCCGGCGAAGGCCGTCGTGAACGTGGACGTGGAGGGAATGCCCAGCAACGCGCCGGCCTCGAAGCCAGAGCTTCGCGGCGGCACACTCTCGAGCCTCGCGCAGCAGCTTGTCGCCGTGGCTTTGTGCCGCAGCGTGCCGGCGTCGCCCGCAGGCGCGTCTCGCACGCCGTGTGCAATTGGGCCCAGCAGGTACTCGGCAGAGCGGGTTTTCCAAGGCAATTGGAGAAGAGATAGCGCCAAAGGAATCAAATCGGCCTGTCGCGCATCCATTCAAAACGGATAAGCACCGAGAGAGGTAGCGTCATGAGCGCGGGAATCAATGGGACCCAGCCCCATACGACAAACGACAAGAACCCTCAGGTGAACGGCGGCGATTCGCATTCGCATTCGCATTCCGATTCGACCACGCACGAGCTCACACCCGATCGACCGCCGCAGCCTGTCGAAGGGAGCCACGGTAGCCACGACGCGAAGCCCAAGCGTCCGCGCGGGTTCGCGGCGATGGACCGCAAGCTCGTGAGCGAGATTGCCAGAAAGGGCGGAAAAGCGGCTCACTCGGCGGGTACGGCCCACGAGTTCACGAGCGAAGAGGCCCGCGTCGCGGGACGCAAGGGCGGCCGCGCCACACACGCAAAGCGCCGCAAGGTCGTAGAGGATCAAGAGACAAAGCCCCAGCCGCACGAAGAGAAGGGAGGCGAGTGAGGCGGCGCACGCGGTGCCATGCCTCGGGACTCGGGCCGTAGGCGCTCGGCCCCCCGCGGCCGCTAGCCCGCGCCCTCTCCCCCCTCGAGAGCGCGGGCGAGGACCTCGATCGCGTCCGCGACGCGCTGGCGTTCCTGGCGCGGGAGACGATCGAGAAGAAGCGCGTACGCGACCGTCCATTCTCCCGATACGGCTTCTGCCGTGCGCTTGCCGCGCGGTGTGAGCCGTACGTCGGTCTCTCGGCCGTCGTCGGTGCCGCGGCGCCTCACGATGAACCCGCCGCGCTCGAGCCCGCCCAAGTTGCGGCTCGCCGTAGACGGGTCGATACCGAGGATGAGCGCGACCGCCGAGGTCGACATCGTGCCGCGCTCGGCGACGAGCTGCAACGCTTCGGCTTGCTGCGGGGTCACGTCACCCGCCCGCGCGCGCTCGCGCCCGAGGCGGCTTAGGGCGCGTGCCAAGATTTGCAGCGCTCGCGCGCTCTTGAGGTCGCCCATTCGAACGTCCACGAATCCCCAAGGTCGCAGCAGGAGTCAAGCGTCACGACCAACGAGGAGGGCATCGGCGCAGTCGTTTCGGCAGCGCGTAATTCCCTTCGCAGCTTCGCGGAAGGCGTCGCACTATTGCGCCATCCGTGCGCTCGCTCTAGCGTGGGCGCGCTGGGCACCTCCTCCCACGGTTCTCGTGCTCGGAGCCGTGGGCCCCAAATACGCAAGGCGCCAGATCGCATGATGAACCCCGAACTCGAACCGCAGCCTTCACGCAAGCCCGCGCGTCTGCGGGCAGAGACTTGCCGGATGTTCGAGAGCGACTGGCTCGAGCGATTTTCGCGCATCCATCCGGCGACGCCGTTCGTCATTTGGGTTCCGGTCGCGATGTTCTTCCTCGTTCGGAGCGCCCTGCGCCACGATCTGAGCCTGGCCGCCGTCGGGGGCGTATTTCTTTGCGGGATGTTCGCCTGGACGTGTGCGGAGTACGTGCTGCACCGCTACGTCTTCCATTGGACCAACGACTCGTCGTGGGGAAAGCGTATTCACTTTCTCCTCCACGGCGTGCACCACGACTTTCCCAACGACAAGGATCGCCTTGTCATGCCGCTTCCGATGAGCGTTCCGCTCGCGTTCATCTTCTACCCCCTTTTTACCCTGACGATGACTCGCACCTTCGGGGAGCCGTTCTTCGCGGGGTTCGTGGTCGGCTACCTCTTTTACGACGGCACCCACTACTACGTGCACCACTTCGTACCGACGACTCGCTGGGGCAAGTTCCTTCGCCGGCATCACATGACCCATCACCACGCCGATCACGACGGCGGGTTCGGGGTCTCGTCGCCTTTGTGGGACCTCGTATTCCGGACGATGCCGGTCAAACGCGGTAGGTGAGGTCGCGCCGAGTCGAGGCTAGAACGTCTTTTCTACGTTCAGATCGACGAGGCCGATCCACTGCTTGTATTGGCCGCCTCCGTCCTGCTGTTTGGTAGGCACTTGGGCGCCGGCGAGCGTGCTCGCTCCGGTATTGTCGCGATCGAAGTATTGAATGTGGGTGTACGAGACTGCCAAGTAAAACCAGTTCGCCAAGAGCAATCGCGTTCCCACGGTTCCGTCCACCGTGTCGGCGTCGGCTAGACCCGGCTCCAGCGTGCTATCGGGAACCGCGGCCGTCTCGCCGCCGACGCCGGCGAAGAGCTCTATGCCCGGGGTCACCCAATGGCTCGCCCCGACGTGGGCCCCGAAGGTGTTCTTCCAGGAGCGTCGATAGTTCGCCACCGTGCCGCCGCTGGCATCGGACCCGTCGGGGAACACGGCGCACGCGTAGCCGCGAAGCGCGACGCACTGGGTGCCCATGACGCTCCAGCGCGTGAAATCGCCGAACACGCGGAGCTCGTTGTCCTCGCTGGGTCGCCACCGGATACCGGCTCTCACGACGTCGGGCAGCGATTGAGTGAACGTCACGTCCTCGTTCTGGTTGAAGGAAGGAGACGTCACACGCAGAGTCCCGGTCAGCGTCTGAGGACCGAGGCCGGGCTGAGACTGATAGGACGCTCCGAACCAGAGTCTTTCGGGGACGACGTCGACCATGACTCCCACGCCGAAGCTGCCGTCGATTCCGGAAACGTCGAGCGCATCGCGACCCTCGCGCGCCGTGTCGGGCTCTCCCTGGCCCGTCGGGTTCTTGGCCTGGGAAAACGAGACCGCCGAATACACGACATTACCGGCGACGCCGAAGCTGATCGGGCCGATGCGATAGGCCGCCCCGATGGTGCCGTAGACGAACGTCAGCGAGCCGTCGATGATGTGCCACCGCTGGACGCCCGCGGCAGCGAGAGGAAACTGCGAGTTCGCGTATTTGCCATTCGTGGACCAACTTTCACGGCCGCCGAACGGAACGAACACCCCGGCCCCCAACGACAAGTTTCCGAGCTTGATCGTCGCACCGATTGCGGGCGCCCCGAACACGTTGAAGAGGCTTGCCCTTCCCGTATTCGCGTCCTCCGCGCCCGCGGGGGGTGCGGGGTCGCTCGGGGCCGCCGCGTGATCCCACGTCGCGTGCCGGATCGCGAGATTCCCGTCGAGATACAGATCCGTTCCTTCACTGAACCCGATCCCCGCAGGATTGTAATAGAGCGCCGTGGGATTCGTGGTGAGCACGTTGCCGTGCTCGCCGCCGAAGCGAGCGGTCGCGAACCCGGACGCCGCCGCTCCACAAGGCCAGAGGAGCACCGCCAGACCGATCGCGGCCCATCCGGCCGGCGCGCGCGCCGATCGGTCGGTACGGCTTCCCGGCGACTGTCTGCCGGGCGGATCGTCCGGCGCCACTACGGGATCGCCGCGAGCGCGTCCGAGCAGGTGGCGCTCGCTCCGATCGACTTCGCGACGAAGGTCGCCTTGCCGGGCGCGTAGATGGTGCGATTCTGGTCGAGGAAATCGGCCTGCGTATTGGCGGCGCCCGTCGTGCAAGCCTTGCCGCCGCTGATGTGACAGCCCACCACGTGATTGTCGAAGAGCTTCACTGTGGCCGCGCCGGAGAGGTCGCTGCACGAGGTCCAGGTGCCGCTGAGCGCAACGCTGTTTCGCGACGCGATGAAGACCTGGTCCGCGACCGGAGCGGACCCGCCGAGGCCGATCGCCGTCGGCGGGTAGACGTAGCCGCTGCCGTTCAACGGCGTCGCGGTGACGGCAGGGTTCATGTCACCGTCGGCATCGGGAAAGGTCGTTCCCTGCGGAAGGCTCCACGACGAACTCGGCCACGCGTACGTCGCGGGGTCGGATCCCGCGGGAAGGCCGATGCCGATGAGCGCGACGGACGGGTCGCCGGCAAATGTGCTCTGGGGGTCCCAACCGGATTGCGTGGCGGTCGTGGTGAACGTCGGCATAGTCGTCTTCGCCCAGACCGAAGGGGGAATTTGGATTTGTACCTTCGCTCCGCCGGCGGCGATTTGACCCAATCCGCTGAGTTGAATGTCGGGGAGCGAGAGGCCGCAGATCTGGCTCGATCCGCTCAGGGCAGTCCCGTTGACGGCGTAGTCTTGCAAGAGCCAGATGAGAGCCGTGCCCGAGCCGGCGTTGGCCGCGGTCGTGGCCGGCCACGTCACGGCGAGCGAGATCTTGGCGGCCAACGTCAGGCGCGTCTGAGGCGCGCAAGAAGCTCCCGACGCCCCGCTGCCGGAGCTGCCTCCCGCGCCGCCTTGGGCAACCGAACTTGCCGCGCTCCCGCCGTCGACCCCGCCACTCGAACCGGTGTCTCCCGAAGTGCCCGAATCGACCGCGCCGCCCGTGGACGTGGCGGTCCCGGTACCGGACCCCACGCCGGTTCCACTGGAGCCGCTCGTTTCAGGTGCGGGCATCCCAGAGCCGCTGGAACCCTCGAGCGCCCCCGCGCCGCCGCTCCCCCCGCCGACCGGGCTCGCGACCTGGGAATCGCTCGATCCGCACCCGATGGCGAGAAGCGACATGGAAGGTAAAGCGCATTGAAGAGACAGCGCCAACGTTCGGACCAATCGACGAGCAATCATGCGGGTATCTCGAGCTCCGTGTTCGCCGCGCATCGTTCGGCGCGGTGAGGAGTCGATAAGCAGAGGACATGCCGTTGCCTGAGAAAGTCGCCGGTGTGGCCATTCGAGCGGGATTTCGACGTCGACGGGACCGCACGGGGCGCCCCTTTGCGCCGGGATTTGCTCGCCTTGCGCAATCGTCGCCAGCCTCGGCGACGGTGGTCGTTCGATCGCAGGAGACGGCCGTATTCCGCTGCAGCGGGCGAGATCCGCTGACGCAAGATTCTCGACTTTGGCGGCGTGTCGAACGGTGAGCTGTTCGCGGAGGGAGGAGGCACTTCATCGGACTGGAGGAGTGCGCCGCGCCGGCAGCACCCGAGTGAAGGTAGGTTTTTCCATGCGTCTTGCGCTCGCTTTGGTCGGATTGATCGGTGGCGTCAGTGCCTGCTCGAGTTCTCCCAGCGACGTGTCCTCCGGGGGCAACCCGGGCGAGGAGTCCGGCTCGAGCTCGAGTTCGAGCGGGTCGACCAGCTCGGGTTCGGGGACCGGTTCGGGCACGTCATCGAGCTCCGGGTCGGCCTCGAACTCGGGCGCGGGCACGAGTTCCGGCGCGGGCACGAGTTCCGGCGCGGGCACGAGTTCGGGCTCTGGGACCGGTTCAGGAACCGGATCGAGTTCGGGCGCGACCGGTTCCGGGTCGAGCTCGGGATCTTCGTCGAATCTTCCTCCCTCCGGAACGAGCTCCTCGTCTAGTTCAGGGTCGACTACGGGCAACGGCTCCGGCGGTTCCGGGTCGAGCTCGAGTTCCGGGTCGAGCTCGAGTTCCGGGTCGGGCTCGGGTTCCGGGGCCGAAGCGGACGCTGGTTCGGGCTCGGGTCCGCGGAGGGACGGGGGATCCGCAGCGGGATCGAGTTCTGGATCTGGCTCGAGTTCTGGATCTGGCTCGAGCTCGGGGTCTGGCTCGAGCTCGGGATCCGGCTCGAGCTCCGGGTCCGCCTCCCCGACCGGGATCTGCAACTTCGCCAGTGGTGCGAACGTCGCCTGGGTGAACTTCGGGGCCGACGTACCGAATCCCGACATCGCCACGTTCCAAACGATGTTCAAGAACGTCTACGCCGCGGGCGGGCGCGTGATGAGGTGGTGGTTTCACACGAACGGGACCGTCACTCCGGGATACGACGCGAGCGGCCTGCCGCTGAAGATTCAGCAGTCTCACATCGACGGGGTGAAGGCCATTCTGGCGGCCGCTCACGCCGCGGGCATCGCGATCGACATCAGCCTTTGGTCGTTCGACATGCTCCAGGCCGACGCCGGAGCCGCCCATACGAACAATCAGGCGCTCCTCGAGAACGACACCAATCGCCAGGCGTACGTCGACAACTATCTCACGCCGCTCGTCACCGCTCTCAAAGGCACGCCTGGACTCTACTCTTACGAGATATTCAACGAACCAGAGGGCATGGGGCCCACGGGCTGGGCGACGTATCGAACGACGGAACACTACATTCAAGAATGCGTGAACTGGTTTTCGGCCGCCATTCATACGGCCGATCCGACCGCGCTCGTGACGAACGGCTCCCAGACCTTCGATTACTGCTCGAACGTCAGCGGAAAGACCAACGACTACTCCGACGCCGCGCTTCGAGCCGCGGGCGGCAAACAAAACGGGACTCTCGACTTCTACGAAGTGCACTACTACACGGTAAACGGGACATCGGACTCGGCCTTCATGCACCCGGCCTCGTACTGGGGCCTCGACAAGAAGCTCGTGATGGGCGAGTTCTACGCGGCCGCGACCGATGGCGTCGCCGGGAACGATACGTACACGTACCTTTATACGAATGGGTACAGCGGCGCGTGGGCCTGGTCGTACGACGCCGACATGCCCTGGCCCTCGATGCAGGTGCCGATGCAAAACCTCTACACGGCGCACACCGCGGACATCAACAGCTGCCCCTGAGAGAGCGCGCGCGAATGCGCTCCGCATCGGTTCGAGGGGCTGCCTTCGTCGGGTTCGTGGCGCTCGCGTTGGGCGTCGCCGCATTGTGGCGAGAACGACCCAGCCCGCCCTCGCCACCGCAAGCGCCCGCGGTCGAAGCCCCGACGGCCGTCCCGGCGCCTCCGTCCCCTGCGCCGTCGACCGTCGGTCCGGGTCAGGCCGCGACTGCGCCGACCGTGAGCTCGGCGGCGGCCCCCGTGCTCCTCGACGAACCGGCTCTCATGGCGCGGCTCCGGTGGCTCAAAGAACGCGATGCCGCTCTCCGGGTGGACCTCGCACGCGAGGGTAACCGCCGCTTCCCCGACACCGCCGATGCGCCCGAACGGGCGTCGATCCTCATCCACGCGCTCGCGAGTCTGGGCCGCTCGTCAGAGGCGCGCGGCGCGGCCGAGGAGATGGTCAATCACTATCCGGACTCGGATTGGGTACAGGAGATTGAACACTTTACGGGAGCGCACCGCCATCGCCGCTACCGGGTCGGGGCCGACGGCGGGCTAGAATCGTATTGAATGGCGGTGCGCGACGCTCGGCGTTTTCGGGGCAGGGGGGAGCCGAGGCCGCAGGATAAGAGGCCGAACGAGAAGATGCGCTAAGCTCCGTCCCCGTTCGGGCGCATGACGACGGTAGAGCAGCCTACGAGTGATGTGGGGAGCGTACTGGCGCAGCGCTACGAGGTCGTGCGCGAGCTCGGCCGCGGCGGCATGGGGATCGTCTACTTGTGCCGCGACGTCGTGACCGGGGATCGCGTCGCGCTCAAACGCTTGCGTTCGCCCGAGAAGGGGGAAAGCCGCCCGGAGGAGAGCTGGTGGTTTTATCAGGAGGCCCGCGCCGTCTCCCTCCTCGCGCACCCGGCCATCGTCCGGGCCCGCGACTTCGGCCAGCTGGCCGACGGCAGCCCCTTCTTCGTCATGGATGTCCTGCCCGGGCGCAGCGTGCACGAGTGGATGCACACGACCCAGCTCGCTTGGAGCGTCGTCTGGGCCATGGTCGACCAGGTCCTCGCCGCGTTGGGCCATGCCCACGCGCGAGGCGTCATCCACGGAGACCTCAAGCCTTCCAACATCATGCTCGACCTCGCTTCCGACGGTCGAGGCCCCCGCGCCTACGTCCTCGACCTCGGCCTTGCGTGGCTCCGCGAATATCGACACGATTCGCGTCTGGACGGGGCGCGCGCCCCCGAGGTCGCCGTCCATTCGGGAGCCGGCACCGTCGGATGGGTCGCGCCGGAACAGATCCGCCGGCAGGCTGCCCTCGTCGGTCCGGCGACGGACCTCTACGCGCTCGGCTGCGTCATGTACCGCGTCATCACCGGTCGCGAAGTCTTCGAAGGCAACG
>JBAULD010000413.1:0-3446 GCA_049578005.1 Polyangiaceae bacterium | reverse complement strand
CTTCCCGAGCGGGCGGTGGAGTCCGTCGACGACGCCGAGCGCGCCGCGAGACGAGCAGCGGAAGCGCTTCGGCAAGGGGATGGCGAAAAGGGCATCGATCGACAGCACGAAGCGCAGCGCAGTTTGGAGGCCGCGAACGATCAGCTCCACGAGGATGACGAGTCTAGCGGCTCGCAGCAAGGCGGAGGCGAGAGCAGCGATTGGAAGACTTCGCCGGGGCGAGTGGACGTTCCCAAGCCAGGCACGGGCGGTCCCAAGCAGTTTCGCATGCGCGTAGTTCGAGGCTTGGGCCAACCGTCGAGTGGGGCCCTCCGAGACGCGGTACGCCGGTATGCGGAGGGATTGCTCCGATGAAATCTCGCTGGTTCGTTTGCTTTCTGCTCGCGGCCGCCGCGTTTGTAGGCGACGCGAAGTCGCGCGCACAATCCGACACCGCGAAGCACGCGCGCGCGCTGATCGCCGGACTCGACTACGAGGAGGCTAGGGGAGTGTTAGCCTCCGCCGATCCGGAAGAAACCGGTGTCGCCATCGAGCGCGCGCGGTTGGCGATCTACGAGCTCGACTGCGATGGCGCGGTCGCCATTCTGGGGCGACCGGAGTTGCAGAAGCCGAGCGCCGGCGAAGAGCTCGCGGACATTGCGCGGGGATGTCAGCGCGTGACGGCGGCGCTCGCTGTAGATTCCGACTCTAAACGCGGAATCGAGGTGCGCTGGCAGGACGAACACGACCGCGCTCTCGCACCGCTATTATTCGACACAGTCGCCAGCGCCCGCGACACGCTCACGCGAGATCTGGGTGTCGACTGGCCGCGACCAACGCGCATCGTCGTTGTCCGCGACCTCCTCTCGCTTTCTGCGATGACCGGACTGCCCTACAAGAGCGCTCAAACTACTGGCACCGTGGCCGTCGCGAAGTGGGGCCGCGTCACGCTGCTCAGCCCCCGCGCCAGCCGTCATGGGTATTCTTGGCGCGACACGGTCGCCCACGAATTAGCTCATTTGGCTGTAACGCGGGCTTCGCGGGATCGCGCGCCTCTGTGGCTCCAGGAGGGCGTCGCGAAGCGTGAAGAGGTGCGATGGCGCGCGCCAGGCCCATTCGACGACAACCCGCCCGCCGACGCGATCGTCGAGCATGGCCGCCAGCGGGGGTTGGGCTTGCCGCTCGACAAGCTTGGGCCGAGCATCGCGATGCTGCCCAGCGCCGATGCGGCGACGGTCGCGTTCGCGGAGGTGACGAGCTTCGTTCGATTCTACGTTCGGACGCTGGGAGACCAAGCTCTTTCCAAGTTGTTCGCGGAGCTCAAGGACGGCAAGGAAACGGACGACGCCCTAGTCGCTGCAAGCGGCACGAATTTGAAGGGGTGGGATACAAGGTGGCGAGCGCAATTGGCCTTGGAGCCCGGTGAGCCGGCGCCGACTCTCTTTGGGCTCGATCGAGACCGGCACGAAATGGAGAAGTGGGGCGAGCGCCGCGACCGGTCGCGGCTCGCCGAGCTTCTTCTCGTACGTGGGCATGCGAACGAGGCGCTTGCTGAGCTCGACCGCCTCGGCGACGCGATGGGCGCGCGTCTGGCCGCAGATCCGAGCGCGCGGTGGTTGCGCGGCCGTGCGCTGGAGGCAGCCGGACGGAGGAAAGACCATGAAGCGCTGGTTGCCGATCCGTCGCGGCTCGCCTCTTCGTTCGGGCCGTGGTGGGCGCTTCGGGGGCGCTGGGAGCGCGAGGAAGGAAACGAAGTGGACGCTGGTCAGTCGTTCGCTGAGGCCGTTGCGGTCGACCCGTTCAACGTCGAGGCGGCCTGCGAAGGCATCGAGCCGGGCGCGGCTCCCAAAGACGCAGACAAGGTGCCTCTGTGCGATGCTGCCCACGCGACGAGCGGCGACCCCTTGTCTGATGAGGAATGAGCGGCCGCCGGCCCATCCGAACCGATGGGCCGAGGGCCCAGCTTTGAGCCGCGAGATTGACCCACTGCGAGTCACGCGGTTAGCATTGAAAAAGGGCGATTAGCCAGCAGCGAGCCCCGGACAAGCCTGTCTATTCGGCAGCCCGCGTGCCGCCTTCCCCGATGAGCGCCGTAACCTACGCTACCGCCCAGCTCATACGTGCCCTTCCACGGGCGCGCATCGGTGGGGCCATCGGGCGGCTGGCCGAGCGACGGTGGCCGCCGCAAGTGGCGCGCGCGGTGGTCGGCCTGTACGCGCGCCTTTACCACATCGAGTTCGACGAGTGCCTTCAGCGAGAAGGATGGGCAAACTTCGACGCGTTCTTCACGCGACGGTTGCGCGCACGCGACGTTAATCAAGACCCGCACACCATCCTTTGCCCAGCCGATGGCCGCATCGAAGCAACGGGGCCTGTCCACGAGGGAGGTGCCTTCGTCGTCAAGGGAAGGCCCTACGCGGTGGAGGAGCTGGTCGGTGACGACCGTGAGGAGGCGCGTCGCTTCGTGGGCGGCGCGGGATGTGTCATCTATCTGGCGCCCGGTGACTATCATCGCGTGCACGCGCCCGTGAATGGAACGATCCGCCGCATTCGATCGATGCCCGGGGATTGCTTCCCAGTCAACGCCATAGGGATGCGCCACGTGGCGAACTTGCTCTGCCGCAACAGGCGGGTGGCCATTGAGATCGATGCAGACGGGGACGCTGGACGCGTGACGGTGATCATGGTCGTCGCAATGATCGTTGGGCGCATCACGACCCTTGGGATCGAAGCGCCCGACGTCCCCCACGGCGACCACGCCTTTAATCCTCCTCTTCGCGTCGAACGTGGCGACGAAATCGGGGTCTTCCACCTCGGTTCGACGGCAGTGGTGCTCGTCGAGGAGCGAGCCGCCGGGCAATGGCTCGTGCGCGAGGGACCGGTTCGGTATGGGCAAGCGATGCTGCGCACTCGACATGTGCCGCACGGGAGTCGCGCATGAGCGACCAACCGCGCGTTGGGCCAGCGCCTGAGGCGGTCGACTCGGGGCCCGCGGCCGCCGAGGTACACGCACCCGCCACAACGATCCCTGATTCCGGACGGACGGCGCCCGTGGTCCAGCCCAGTGCTCGCCGGCGTGCTCGGATGACTCTTCGAATCCCCGATGACGAAGTCGCCCGTCCGCCCTCCATCGAGGCGGACTCTCCGATCGGCGAGGCAGCCCGTCGTCCCGTCGATTCGATAGCGGTCGGCGCCGAAGACAGCGCGGCGCTGACGCCCACACGGATCATTGCGATCAATCCCGAACCGATGCCGGGGCCCCTTGTCGGCAACATCGACGTTCGCACGTCTCCAACAATCGACGACGGTTTTGACGACGAACCGACGCCTCTAGTTCGCCGAATCCAGCGCACGCCCCCGCCGTCGCCGCATCCGGTCGTGCCGGCCGTCCCCGCAGTTCCCACCGCGTCCGGTCTTCCCCCCTCCGCACCGCCGGAGACGCCTTCGTCCGTTGCTCCTCCTGCCCC
>JBAULD010000412.1:0-2944 GCA_049578005.1 Polyangiaceae bacterium | reverse complement strand
CCGACACATATCTGCGCGCAACCATGACGAAACGCGAGGAGATCGTGGGTCGGGCGCTATTCGATGTGTTTCCCGACAATCCCCACGATCCCGCGGCTACGGGCGTCGCGAACCTTCGTGCTTCGCTTGAACGGGTGCTTACGCATCGACGACCCGATACGATGGCGGTCCAGAAGTACGACATCAGGCGTCCCGATTCGGAAGGGGGGGGATTCGAGGAGCGACACTGGAGCCCGGTCAACTCGCCCGTGTTTGGGCCGACGGGCGGGGTCGAGCACATCGTACATGCCGTCGAGGATGTCACGGAGGTCGTTCGACTGACGCGCCACGCAGACGCGCAGAGCAAGGCCGTTCAAGAGATGGCCATCCGGTCCGAGGCGCGGTACCGGCAACTGCTCGATGCGGCCCCTGACGCAATCGTCGTCGTAGGAGTCGACGGCCACATCGACGTCGTCAATGTGCAAGTCGAGAGACTCTTCGGCTATGGGCGATCGGAATTAGTTGGACAGCACCTCGAAGTGCTTATCCCCGAGCGGTTTCGCAAAGAACACGGACCACACTTGGCGCGCTTCTTCGCGAGCCCAGATGCCCGCCCGATGGGCTCCGGCCTCGAGCTCTTCGGCCGCCGCAAAGACGGCGTGGAGCTGCCGATCGAGGTGAGCCTCAGTCCACTTCGCACCGACGACGGGTTCACCGTGTCCGCTGCTATACGCGACGTCAGCGAACGCCGACGAATGGAGGCCGCCGCGAAGCTCGCTGCGGATCGCCTTTCGAGCGCCGTGGACAGTATTCAGGATGCCTTCGCTTTATTTGACGAAAACGACCGCCTCGTCCTCTGCAACAGCGTGTATCGACGCCTCATTAGCGATTCTCTTCCAGGGCCCTTCGTCGGCAAATCGTACGAGGCTTTACTCGACGCGTGGATGCTCGACATCGCGTTTGCCGACGACGCAGCGCGCGAACAGTTTCGACGAGAGCGCCTTTCGCAACGGCGCGACCAAACGGCGAGCTTCGACGTTCGGATGCGAGACGCACGAAGCCTGCGTGTCATCGATCGACGCACGGCGGAAGGGGGAATCGTCAAGACGATCTGGGACCTGACGAGCGACGTGCGTCTCGCCGAGGAGCTGCGGGAAGCCCGGACGGCAGCCGAGGAGGCCAGTCGAGCCAAGAGCGACTTTCTGTCCTCGATGAGCCACGAGCTTCGCACGCCCCTGAACGCGATCCTTGGGTTCGCACAACTTCTGGAACGCGACAAGAAAGATCCCCTCTCCCTCCGCCACCGGCATCGCGTCGATCAAATCCTCAAGGGCGGCGAACACCTCCTGAGGCTCATCGACGACATCCTCGATCTGTCGCGCATCGAAGCAGGGGGCGTGTCGATCTCGACCGAGGCCGTGGGCGTCGTCGAAGTGCTCGATGAAGTTAGAACGACCCTTGAACCAATCGCCGCCCGTCAAGGGATTCAAGTGAATGTCGAATCGCTTCCGGCGGAACCTCCTATGGTCTCGGTGGACCGAACGAGGTTCGCGCAGATCCTGATGAATTTCGGATCGAATGCCATCAAGTACAATCGCCCGTCGGGCAAGGTCACATTCACCGTCTCGATCCCTCGCGCGGACCAGCTGCGGGTAACGGTCCGTGACACGGGAATGGGCATCCCTGCCGAAAAGCAGGACAAGCTCTTTCAGCCGTTCCAGCGGGCCGGCCAAGAGACCGGGCCCATCGAAGGCACCGGCATCGGTCTGGTGATCACCAAGCGTCTGGCTGAGCTCATGCAAGGAGGGGTGGGGTTTCGCAGTGTTTCAGGCGAAGGCTCGGAGTTCTGGGTGGACGTCCCCGTTCACGAGTTGCGACCGCGATCGAGCGAACCGCCAGCGGCGCGCTCGCAACCCTCCGAGCGTCCTATCGGAGAGGGGCAAAGGCTGGTGCTCTATGTCGAAGACAACCCGGCGAACCTCACGTTCATGAAGGACCTCGTTGGCACATTCGACCACATCGATCTGCTGACGGCGCCGACGGCCGAGATGGGGGTCGAGCTTGCGCGCGGACGGCAGCCCGAAGTCATCATCATGGACATCAACTTGCCCGGCATGAGCGGACTCGATGCGCTTCACGCACTTCGCGCCATCCCAGAGACGCGGGAGATTCCCGTCATCGCCCTCACCGCCGCCGCGTCGGACCGGGACAAGCAACGAGGCAGGCAGGCCGGATTCTATCGATACATCACCAAGCCCGTGAGAGTGGACGAATTGCTCGACGCGCTCGAGAGTCTGCTCTCCGCGTCGCGGTGACGGCACGGCTCTGACGGACCGCTCGTCGCGGCGCTGCCAAGAGAGCCCGGCGCCGAGCGTGCGCCACGTCGGCGCTGCACCTGGACGCAACCCGTGCACATCAACCAAACTAATACCTCGCCCGGAAAGAGGGATTTAACGGGCACGATAGTTGCTGCGGCTAGCGTCGATGGGACGCGTCCTCGTCGTTGACTATGACCACTCGACTCTAGCCGCCATGGCGACGCTCCTTCGGCAAGATGGCCAAGAAGTCGAGGCATTCACATCCGGTCATGATGCGGTTGCCGCGCTGCGCAGTGGGCGCATATTTGATGTGATCATCGCGGACTTGGAGTTGCCGTTCGTCGATGGGGCAGCAGTGGCGACAGTAGCTCGCGAGTTCTGCCACAACGCGTGCATCTTGGTGACTAGCCTCGGTCGTGCAGATCCGCTTCGCCTTCAGGAGGCTGGCGAGTGCGTCGTCCTCGAGAAGCCAATCCGATACGACGAGGTGCACCGAATGATCATCGCTTGCCGGAAGAACGGCGGACATGGCGGATCGCAGTGCGCCCGCCACCTTCCGCAGAGACGGCCTGACCGCGACCTTCCCATTGGTTAGCGGCCAGACCATCAGCAACTTCCGTCGGGAGCGGGAGCCCTTAGTTTTGAAC
>JBAULD010000411.1:0-1536 GCA_049578005.1 Polyangiaceae bacterium | reverse complement strand
GACGCCGCCGGCGTTCCCGCGTACGCGGCGCAAGTGCGCGCGCTCTGGCGAGCCGTATGCGCCGAAGGTGGCGCGCCGCGGGTCACCGGCGTGGGCATCGGCCCGATTCCATGTGGCGTGAGCCGTTCGCTCGAGAGCCTCGGCCTCGCCGAGGTGCACGCGTATGCGACGGCGGGAGAACCGTTGCGCGCCGCGCTCGCGCTCGATCGTGTGGCGCGTTCGTCTCCAGGCCATGTTTCCGCGCGCGTGGCGGAGGCCGAGAAGTGGATCGTCCAAGGGGCGCCCGTGGCCAACGCCCTCGCCCTACGGGCCGTGTCTGCGGTGCCTATCGTGACCGGCGGTCGCGACCTGGCGTGGGGGTCGCTCGCCTTCGAGCCGAGCGGGAAACTGCTCGTCCGGACGCGCGCGGGCTTAGTCCGGGTCGATCCCGACGCCGGCGACGAAGCGGCCGCAGACGGCGTGGCCGACTGGAAACCGGCGGTTACGTCGCCCGACGGTGCGATGCGATGGATCGAGACGTACGATCCGTGCGACGGACTCTCGCTGCGCGCGGCGCTGGCGCCGACGAACGTCGACGAGCTGCACGAAGTTGCGCTTCCCGTGGCCCCTCTCGGCGAGCGGTGCGTCGGGTCCCGCGGGGCTCGCGCGACGACGCTTCCCATCGCGTGGGGGACGCGCGGCATCGAGGCGATCGTCGAAGGCGAGTCCGTCGTGATCTCTCCCGACCTCGCGCACGCGTCGCTCCACGGAATGTCGTTCGATCAGCCTCCCGCGCTCGGTGGACCGCGCTCTCCGGACGGCAATGTCCTGGTCGTCGCCACGGTGTCGGGTCTGCTCGTGCGCACGGCCGGCCACACGCGATTGTTCCGCGCTCCGGAGCTCGACGGCACCTATGGAGAGCAGCGCGATTGCGCCGTGAGCAGCGGCGCGACGCACGTCGCCTGCGTGCGCGCGGGCAGGGCGTGGGTCGGAGCTTGGGAAGGCTTCTGAGATCCGCTCACTTGTGCGTGCAGAGAACGTCGGATGCATCGCGCGTGCTCTGGAGGCACTGCACCGCTCGATCCGCGCAGCGGACGACGAGCACGCCATGGGCGAGCAGCGTGGTGAGAGAAGCTCCGGAGTAGCGCGCGATCGCCTCTCGCGGCAGCGTGGCGTCGCAGCCCCTCTCGAGCTGCACGTCGATGCGCCGTCCGCTCGAGATCACCTCGGCCTTGCCGACCGCGCGGAGCTGGTCGGAAATCTGCTTGGCGTAGGTGGGGTCGGCCGGGGCGTCGCTCGGCTGAGGCGCTTGCATCGCAGCCATGTACTGAATCGCCTGCAGCTGGACCTGCTGGGGCATCGTGACGAGGACAGTCGGACTCGTCGTGGGCACGGGGCGCGGCGGCATCACGCGCTGGGCGATGGGCGGCGGCGCCGGCGCGGTGTCGGCGGTGGGCGGCGGAGTCGTCGGCGAAGAGGGCGAAGAGGGCGAAGAGGCCGAAGAGGCCGATAGCGCCGCGGTCCCTTGAAGGTCCGGAGACGGTCCGGCCTTGTCGC
>JBAULD010000410.1:0-1512 GCA_049578005.1 Polyangiaceae bacterium | reverse complement strand
CAAGGGCGGCGTCGGCAAGTCGATGATGACGCTGGCGACGGTGGACCATTTGCTCGAGCAACGAGAAAACGTGCTCTTCGTGGAATCCGACACATCGAACCCGGACTTATGGAAGGCATACAAGGAGGAGGTCGAGACGGAGCTCATCGACCTCGACGAGGCAGACGGCTGGATACACCTCGTCAACACGTGCGTCGCCGCGATAGCGTCGTGGTCATCAACACGGCGGTGCGCAATAACCTCGCCGTCAGGCACTACGGAAGTACGCTTTATAGCAGCCTGGAGGAGCTCGGGAGCGAGCTCGTTGCACTCTGGGTGATCAATCGGCAGCGCGACAGTCTCGAACTATTGCGAGAGTTCATCGACGCTGTCCCGAAGGCGGCCGTGCACGTCTTACGCAATAGGTACTCCGGCGAGGAGCGAAAGTTCGAGCTCTACAATGGATCTAAGATCCGCGAGGAGGTGGAGAGCCCCGGGGGCAGCTCGATAACGCGGCCCGACCTGGCCGACCGCGTCGCCGATGACATCTACGTGAGACGCATCTCGCTCAAGGTGGCAGCGCGGGAGCTTCCCATCGGCAATCGCGCGGAGCTCGGGAGGTGGCGCGGGGACGTGCGCAAGGTTCTTGCCGGGGGGGAAACGCCTTGTCGCGCGGGCCATGTCTTGTCGTGAGCGTCGAGGAGACGTTCGCGAAGGTGGTAAAGGTGGTGGGAGGACACGCAGTCGGCAGACTGACACGAGCGGTGCTCGTGACGTTCACCCCCTCGGGGAAGGTCTCCGGCTCTAGACGCCCCCAGCGTCGGTGAATCCGATGCGCCTCGGGCGGCCGAGCGGACCGGACATAGCGTTCTGAGACCGGCGCGGTTGGATACCCGAAACGCGCGCGCATATTTTTCCACCCCGCGCTTGACCTGCGTCTGCACGCCTAAATCAGAAGATGCGGTGGCGATGACCCGTGTGCAGCCCTGCGGGATGTGCAAGATGCCTGAAACGAAGTCAACGCATTGAACGCTCCACCGCGGCTCGGCACCACAAGTGCAGCAGTGAGGTCGGACGGACGTGCATCGTGCGGACGCCGCGCGAGCTTTTGAAGAGCGGGGAAGCGGAAATGGCGCGCCCCCTCAATTTGGGGAGGCCTGTGATGAAAAGGAAAAGCAGCGCTCGGGTAGTCTCGCCCGGCGAGTTCGTCACCGTCCTTTTCTTGGCCATGCTGGTGCCTGCGTGCGCCGGAAGGGTCGCGCGGGAGGGCGATCCGCAGACGACGACCGTCGCCGAGCCTCTCGGCTTGGGGAACACCTCCGAGCCTTTGGAGCTCGAAGTACTGACGAAATCGTGCGCCGCCAACCGAACCGAAGACGTGTTCCGCGTCGTCAATCGAGGGGCCGTCGCCGTAAAGCTCTCGGATATCAGCATCAAGTACTGGGCCTACGACACCAGCGGGCAGACCCTCGTACCGAGCCTGCGCAAAGGAGGGCACGTCATCCGGCTTGACGAGGATGCCCGCTGTGACCA
>JBAULD010000409.1:0-1575 GCA_049578005.1 Polyangiaceae bacterium | reverse complement strand
GTACTTACCTAGCCCGCGAACTCGGTCGAGAGCTGCGTATGCGTTACGGAGTCGAACTGCGAAGCGACATCGACGGTCTCGAAACGGCCCAGCGCCATCTCTGCGAAACGCTCGCGACCGACAGAGTGCGCTCGCTCGAGGACGAGCGTGAAGTGATGCGCAATGGCGCCTTCCTTAGCGAACTATTCGCTCGGCACTTGTTTGCCCTTTGGGTGGACCCGAACGTGGCTGACCCAGGCCGCTGGGCAATGCTCGTACCCTCTCGGTCCCGCCCAGATGAGATATGCCGGGTCTGGCCCTTCCGTCGTGTGCTGCGTTTTGTTGCCCAGCGCTACAGGGAAAGGGATCTGGTCAGCTACTATCTAGAGGTGGAGGCCCGCGCCCGATAAGGCGCAGCGCCTAAATTCCCCGATGAACGAAGGCCGCCCGAATTACATCACCCGCGAAGGTGCGAGCAAGCTTCAGGCGGAGCTCGCGGACCTGCGTCACAAACAGCGACCGAAGATCGTGCAGGAGGTGTCTGAAGCGGCCGCCCAGGGCGACCGAAGCGAAAACGCCGAATACATCTACGGCAAGCGAAAGCTAAGGGAGATCGATCGCCGCATGCTGTGGCTTACGAAGCGCCTCGAGAGCGTGACGGTAGTCGAGCCACGCAGAGGGGGCGTCGAAGCCGCGTTCTTTGGCGCGTTCGTCGAAATCGAGGACAACCGAGGTGAGCGCGCAAGCTATCGGATCGTCGGGGAAGACGAAGTCGACGTCGACAGGGGTTGCATCTCGTGGCGGTCGCCACTCGGCCGTGCGCTACTAAAGAAGTGCGCCGGCGACTCGGTGGTCTTTCATCGTCCGCCCCCGGAGCGTCATGGAGCTCGGATGCTTGCGCCCAGCAATGCGGAAGAGGTGCCCCTAGAGCAAGTCGAGCTCACCGTGCTGAGCGTACGGTACTCCTCTTCGGACTGATTCAGCCCCTTACGAACCAAATCGTGCCACGAGCGCCTTCGACTGCTCTATGAAAGCGTCTCGGAAGAACCGTTCGAACTCCGTCCAAGTGCAGAGCGTCCGCGTGTCCGACACGCGATCTACGAGCAGAATGCCGTCCAGGTGGTCGAGCTCGTGCTGAAACGTCCCGGCCGTCAGTCCCTTCACTTCGAAGTCGATATCTTTGCCAGCCCGATCCCACGCGCGCACCCGTACACCGGTAAACCGGCGCACCTGCCCGCGCAAGTTTGGGACGCTCAAGCATCCCTCGAAATTGAGAAAGGTCTCTTCCGTAGTGGGTTCAACGACTGGATTGACGAGAATTGTCAGCGGCCAATTAGGTTTGTAAGGGTATCGTGGGTTGTTGTCTATCTCGATCACGCAAATTCGAATTGTCTCGTGAACCTGATTGGCGGCAATGCCTGCGCCGTTGGCGTCTCGCGTCGTCTCCACTAGATCGTCGATGAGACGCTGAGCGTCCTGGCCCGCAAGCTCTTCCCGACTGATCCCGCGACCGACTTGCCGCAGGACCGGGTGACCGATCGAGGCAATCTTTCGTATGGTCACTGGAACGCTCCCTATCGCTTTTCCGCCAAAATT
>JBAULD010000408.1:0-3424 GCA_049578005.1 Polyangiaceae bacterium | reverse complement strand
GCCTTTGACCGAGCGATAGTAGTAGTCGCGCTTCTTTTGAGCCTTGGCGAGGATCTGCACCTCGGCGGTCGTCAGGCCCACGGCCTTGTAGGCCTCCGCCATCGCGGGCGTCAGGGCTTCGTCGTCGGGAAGGAAGATCTTGGTGTGGCAGGCCGAGAGGATGGTCGAGAGGAGCTCGGGCTTACTCGTCGCGTCGGCCACTTCCTGCGTCGCGAAGACGACGTAGACGTTTTTCTTTCGCAGCGTCTTGAGCCACCCTTGCAGGCGCGACGCGAAGACCGCGTGGCCGAGAAAGAGCCAGGCCTCGTCTAGGATGAGAAGCGTCGGGCGCCCGTCGAACTTGGCTTCGACCCTGTGAAAGAGATACTCGAGCGCCGGAAGGACGACGGCGGGCCCCATCGCCATGAGATGGCCCATCTCGATCATCGTCCATGCGGCGCCCGTCGGGACGTCGTCCTTGTCGGCGTCGAAGATCTGGCCGAAGTTGCCCTCGAGCGTGTAGGGCCGGAGCGCGTCGCGAAGGGTCCGTTGCCGCGATCCGAGCTCGGTCGCCAAGAGCGTCAGCGTCCGCTGCCGGCGCGGCGCGGCGGCGAGGCTCGCGAGCGTCTCGTCGATGCCGGTCTGCGTCCGGTGATCCACATGGACGCCCTGGGCGGCCAAAAGCGTTGCCACGAGCTGCGCCGCCCAGATCCGCTCTTGCGGCTGATCGATGTCGGCGAGCGGCTGAAAGGCGGTACGCGCCGCCTGCTTACCGGGCTCGAAGCAGGTTCCGCCCACGGCGAGTGTCGCGGCGCGGGCGCTCCGGTCCTTGTCGAAGATAACGACCTGGGCGCGCGGGTACTTGAGCCAGCCGAGCGCCAGCATGCCGAGCAAGGTCGACTTGCCGCTTCCGGTCGGTCCGATGATGAGCGTGTGGCCGACGTCGCCGACGGCGAGGTGCAGGCGAAAGGGAGTCGACCCTGTCGTGCTGCAATAAAGGTGCGGCGTGCCCACGCCGCACACGCTCTCGAGGTGCCGGTTGACCGCGTCGCCGGCCCACACGCTGCTGAGGGGCATGAGGTGCGTGAGGTTCATGGAGTTGACGATCGGCCGCCGGACGTTGGCGTAGACGTGGCCCGGCAGGCTCCCGAGCCACGCTTGCGTCGAGTTGAGCGTCTCGTCGCGCACGGTGAAGCCGCGCGACTGAATGACCTCCTTGACCCGCTGGCTCTTTTTGCGCGCCTCTTCGAGGTCCTTGTCCCAGACCGTGACGGTCGTCGTCAGGTAGCCGTACGAGACGAGGTCATCGCCAAGCTCCTGCAGCGCGGCGTCCGCGTCGGCGGCCTTTGTGGCCGCGGCGTTGTCGATGAGCGCCGCCTCCTGCTTGGAGGCTTCTTCCTTGATGAGGGTCCAGAGGCCCTTCCTCTTGGACCACCACTGCTTTCGGTATTTCTCGAGGAGCGCCTTGGCCTCCGCCTTGCCAAGGCACAAGAACCGCGTCACCCAGCGGTACTCGGCGTTGAGATGGTTGAGCGCATCGAGAAGGCCCGGCAAGGTCGACGCCGGGAAACCCGACAGGGTGCAGGTACAAAGAAAGTGGTCGCCGAGCATCGGCACGTCGCCAGGCGTGAAGGGCATGTCGGGCAAAAGCGCGTCCAGACACGTGGGCGTCTCGGGACGGCGCACCGGGTGCCTGTGGGTCGAGACGGTGCTGTGCAGGTACGTGAGCGTCTGATCGTCATCGAGCAAACCCACGTCGGGGAGGACCGACCGCAGGATGTCGGTCACTTCGGACACGGTCTTGTCGAAGTGGTGAAGGTCTCGCTCGAGCGACCGCCGCTCGCCATCCTGCGCCCTTCCCCCGCCGCCGCCGCCGTCCTCGTAGAAGAGGTCCGCCGCGCGGCCCGCGCGGTCAGGCGGTAGCCCCCAGGTGAAGGTCAGGTAGTAGCTCGACTCGTAGTGCGCCCCGGCCTGCTCGAACGCGCGACGGCGTTCGCGATCGACCGCCGCTGCGGCCGGGTCGGGCCAGCTGGCAGCCGGGTAGGCGCTCGAGAGAAAGCGCTGCGCCTCGACGAAGAGGCCCCAGCCCGAACCGAGGCGCCGAAGGGCGTTATTGAGGCGCGCGCTCGCCGCGATGAGCTCCGAGTCGAGCGAGCTCGCGAGGTCGGGGCCCCGGAACGCGATCGTGCGCTGAAAGATGGCGTCCTTCTGAAGAACGACGCCCGGCGCCACGATGCACGCCCACGGCAGGCGGTCGGGCAAGCGGCTGGAAGGTTCGCGGTATTCACGTAGGGAGAACATGGGCGCTTTTCTTTCCTGGGCGGGTCAGGGGTCGAGACGCCGCTGCGTCTTGAGGGCGACAAGGACGATGTCGAGTACGTGCGGGTCCGAGCGCGTCGCTGCGGCAGCGGCGAGGTGGAGAACGATGCCCACGGGCAAGGTCCAGATTTGGTGCAGGCCGAATGCGAGCGCGCCGACGCTCGTCCACAAGACGAGCGCCACGGTGCGCGGTAGGCCCGCCAGCAGCATCGGCTCGACGAGCGAGCGGTGCAGCGGCACTTCGAGGCCGTCGGGTCGCTCGGTCATACGAGAAGGCCCCCGGAGTACCCGAGAAACCCAAGGCCCCAGCTCACCGCGTTGAACGCAATGGCCAGGCCCATGACGACCCAAAGGGCCTTGCGCATCATCGAGCCGCCTTCCGAGAACGCGATGCCGATGCCGAGACCGATGATCGCCACGGCACCGACGACCTGCGAGACGGGTCCAGTCAGTGAAGAAAGGAGCTGCTGGAGCGGCCCCTCCCACGGCATCCCTCCCCCGAGACCGCCCATTCCGAACGTCCCCGATTGCGCCGTTGCGACAGGAAGCGCGAGAAAGAACGCCAAGAGCAGAAGCTGCGCCGCGCGGGTGCGCAAACGCGTCGTGAAGAGCAAGCCGGGAAGAGAAACGAGTCGGAGCATGGGATGGGGGTCCTTTCGTGGGCTGGTTACGCGATGCGTTCGAGAGTCCATTCGCCGCCGGGGCTGAGCGGCCGGACGCGGTCCACGCCGGACACGCGCCGGCCGGCGGGGTGGGCCTTGTCGCGCTGGATGTGCACGCAGAGCTGGATGCTCTGCGCCACGAGCGCGCGCGGGGCGGGGTGCACGACCTCCTCGATGAGCTGGCAGAGCCGGTCGAGCATGGCGCGCGTGTCGTTGGCGTGGATGGTGGCGATGCCGCCCGGATGGCCCGTGTTCCAGGCCTTGAGAAGCTCGAGGGCCGAGCCGTCGCGCACCTCTCCGACCAAGATGCGGTCGGGACGAAACCGCATCGCGGCCATGATGGCGTCGCGCCACGAGTGCACTCCCGGCTGCACCAGCACCTGCAGGCGGTTTTCCGCCGCACACTGAAGCTCCGGCGTGTCCTCGACGATGTGCACCCGGTCGGTCGTCTCTTCGGCGATGAC
>JBAULD010000407.1:0-5106 GCA_049578005.1 Polyangiaceae bacterium | reverse complement strand
GTTGCGCTTCGAGCTCGAAGGGGGCGCCGTGGGGTTCCTCGAGCCCGACCACGCCGTACCTCTCGTGTCGATCGTGATTGCGCTGCGCTGCGGCTCCGCGGTCGATACGCCGCCCAAGTGGGGGTTGGCGCGCATCGCCCTCCGCATGCTCCGCAGGGGATGCGAGGGGATGACCTCCGAGCAAATCGACTTCCGCATCGACTCTCTCGGGGGCGAGATGGCCGTCGACACATCGCCGTCGACGGTAGCGTTGCACGTCCAGGTCATCGCGCGGAGCCTGGATGCGTTCGTCGCGCTCCTGGCCCGTCTCCTCGCCACGCCCACGTTTCCGGAGGACGAGCTCGGACGGCTCAAGCGAGAGACGGTCGCCGAAATCATCGAGGCCCGCGACAACGATCGCGTGCTCGCCCAAAAGGCGCTTCAGCAGACGCTGTTCGACGGTCACCCCTATGCACACAATTCGGGTGGGACCACGGCCAGCGTCAGCGCGATCGAGCGCGACGACGTCCTCGCCTTTTATCGGCGCTTCCTGGTGCAAGGCAACCTCGTCGTCGGCATCGCCGGGGACGTGACGCCCGAGCGCGCGCCGGAGATCACGCGGCAGCTCCTCACGGGATTGCAACGCGGCGAGCGCGCGCCCGATGATGTGACCGAGCCGGCGATGCGCACCGGGCGGCGGCTTCTCGTCGTCGACAAACCCGAGCGCACCCAGGTGCAGCTCCTGGTCGGTACGCAAGGAACGTCGGCCCACGACGCCGACCACGTCGACCTCGTCGTCGCCAACGCGATTTTCGGAGGCACGTTCACATCGCGCCTCATGAAGGAAGTCCGGTCGAAGCGCGGGTGGTCCTACGGAGCGAGCTCCCGCACGACGGTCGATCGGCGCAGACAGGCGTGGGTCATGTGGACCTTCCCGTCGGCCGCGGACTCCGCCGCCTGTCTCCGGTTGACCCTCGAGATGCTCGACGCGTGGGTGTCGGGAGGCGTCTTGACTCGAGAGGTCGCTTTCATCAAACGCTACCTCGAACGGTCCTATGCCTTCGAGGTGGATACGGCCGCCAAGCGCCTTCACCAGGCCCTCGACGTCGAACTGCTCTCGCTCCCCGGCGACTACTATTCCGCCTGGGTCCAGCGGGTTCGCGCGGTCGATTCCGCTGGGGCGAGCGCCGCGGTCAAGAACCGCATCCATCCAGAGGATCTCCTGGTCGTGGCCGTCGGCACGGCCGCCCAGGTGCTCGAACCCCTTCGCGGCGCGATTCCGAAGCTGAGCGAGGCGAGCGTGGTTCCCTTCGACTCGGAGTGAGGCCCGCGTCGTCGAACCATGCTAGGGCCATGCCCTTCCGGCATGACCGAACCGCGCAAAATCCACTTCGTCAGCCTGGGCTGTGTCAAAAATCGCGTCGACACGGAAGTGATGCTCGGGGTAGCCGCGACCGGGGGCTGGCGGATCGTCGACGAGCCGGACGAGGCCGAAGTCATCGTGGTCAATACCTGCGGCTTCATCGGAGAAGCGAAGAAGGAATCGATCGATACGATCTTCGAGCTCGCCGAATACAAGAAAGTCGGCGCTTGCAAGAAGCTCGTCGTGGCCGGCTGCCTTTCGCAGCGCTACCCCGCCGAGCTCGCGGCGCGGATGCCCGAGGTGGACCACTTTCTCGGCTCGAGCGACATGATGAAGCTGGCCGACGTCCTGTCCGGTAACGTCGAGCGAATGCTCGTCGGCAATCCGGCCGACTGGCTCGTGCGCTCGAGCGACCCTCGCGTCGTGACGCAGTCGCGGGCGAGCGCGTGGCTGAAGATTGCCGAGGGGTGCAACCGTACGTGCGCCTTTTGCGTCATCCCGCAAATTCGAGGCGACCAGCGTTCGCGGCCCGCCGACGATATCGTCGCGGAGGCCGAGCGCCTCGTGGACGGCGGAGCGCTCGAGCTCAATCTCGTCTCCCAGGACACCGTCTCCTACGGGCGGGATCTTCCCAAGCCCTCGCGGGTACCTCTGGCGGAGCTCGTGCGCCGGGTCGCGGACATACGAGGCGTGCGCTGGGTCCGGCTCTTCTACCTCTACCCCGAGACGATCGACGAGGCGCTCATCGAGCTTCTCGCTCACCACCCCCGGGTCGTGCCCTACGTGGACATGCCGCTACAGCACGCGGCCGACGCGATGCTCGCGCGAATGCGCCGCGGGCACGGCCAAGGCCGACAGCGGCGTGTCGTCGAGCGTCTGCGGCGCGCGATTCCAGCGCTGACCTTCCGCACGGCGTTCATCGTCGGACATCCCGGGGAGACCCAAGCGGAATTCGACGAGCTCTGCGCGTTCGTCGAGTGGGCGCGCTTCGAACATGCCGTCGTCTTCCGCTATTCGGACGAAGAAACGTGCTCCGCCAGCTCGCTCGAAGGCAAGGTCGCGCCGCTCGTCGCGGCCAACCGCGCGCGCAAGCTGATGGCCTTGCAACGGCGCATCGCGCGCGAGAAAAACCAGGCCCTCATCGGCCGCGAGCTCGAGGTGCTCGTCGAAGGGCCCAGCGAAGAGCACGAGCTCGTCATGAAGGGTCGGCACCCAGGGCAAGCACCCGACATCGACGGCAGCGTGTTTCTGTCGGAGGGAGAGGCGCACGCGGGAGAGATCCGCCGCGTGCGCGTCGCCCAAGCGAGCGACTGGGACCTCGTGGGCGACCTCATCGACGAGCCGGGCGAGGCGCCGCCGAAGCGTGTGGCGCTCAAAGTGATCGGAGGAGCCCAGGAGACGCGGTGGCAGTGAGCACGACCCGGGCGGTCTCAGGGCACGCCGATGAGCAAGGACTGGCTGACGAATTCGTCTTCGTCGTACGTGACGGACAGCAAATCGCCCGAGTGGGCGAAGACGGTTGCGTCCCATTTGCCGCAGGTGGGGTCGGTGCGCGCGCCGCCGACCGATTGGTCGAGAGGCACCGGCACTTTCGAGCCGCCTTCGTTGATGACCACGACGAACACGTTTCGGGGGGTGCCGCCGCAAAGACCGATGAGCGTGACGTGGTCCGCGTCGGGACCGAGGCCGACCGACACTTCCTCGGGCGGCGGCAACGGCAGCGTCGGGCTGGCGCACGCCATGACCAGCGCGAGGACGGGGCTTGCGGCGAGCGCGCGCCGTTGCATGTTCGGGCGTCAAAACTAGCACGTTTTAGGCCGTCCTGCTTTGCGAAGGAATTCGCGATGGGGCCGCGGGCGACCCGCCAACAGCGTTGTCGAATTGCGCACCCGGTAGTCACCGCGGCATGCTTCATCCTTCCCGTGAACGTGAACTCACGTGCACGCGTAGCGGCGAGCGTATGACGATCGGCCTCGATACGATTCACGCTTGGGAGAGTTGGGCGCGGCCTTCGTGGCTCCTCTCGTGGTGGCACTCCCGCCTTCGTCCGGTCCCGATCGCGCTCGCCATCGCTGCCGCGCTGGCCTCTCGCAGCTGCGGACCGTCCACCGGAGCTCCGAGTCCGGAGAGCGCGGTGGCCGACGCACTTGCCCGGCGAGGTCTGATCTGCGAAGCGGCCGACGTCACCTGGATTTCGCGCCCGCGGAGCGCATGGGGTGCGATCACTTCCAAAGCGCGCGCCCTCGTCCATGCCCACGCACCGGACGAACCCAACGATCTCTATTTGATCGACGCGCGCGTGTCGCCCGAAGGCGAAGTGCTTGCGGTGGGAGACGCGTGGAACATCACCGAGACGACGGGAGCGGACGAATCGCGCCCGGTCGTACGCGGGCACGTCGCGGTGTACGCCACATTGTCAGACGGTCTGTGCACGGGAGTTCACGTCCTCGATCTCGGGGGGCGCGAGGCCACTTCCCGCGGAGACTTCAACCGGCTCCAGCGCACCCAGATCGCCCTCACCAATCTGCAGCGCACCGGACAAATGGACGGAGTCGTCCACGACACGTATGCGCTCGAGCCGGTCGCACGCAACGCAACATTCGTCTGGCGCGACGACAGCATGGTCGAGGTGCAGGCCGACGACCGCACCGTCGTCATCGATCCGGCCCGCGGGAGCATCGTGTCGGGAAGCGAGTTCGTGCGAGTCCTGCTCGACGAGCGAGCGCGCCCGGGCAATCTCGTCACGTGGGCGGTCGACCGGGTCCGAGCCATGCCGTCGTTCGGCGACGACCGCATGCAGTGGGTGAAGGCCGTGGCGTTCACGGCGCTCGACCGCTGGCACGCGCAGTTCTCCAATGGAAGCACGGCTCAAGAGGTGCAGGACGAACTCGGGCTGGCCCAGTCGAGCACCTTTGCGCCGACGTTCGCGGATCCCGAAATCGGCTGGCCCCCGCCCCCGATGAAGACCGCCGTGATCCCTGCTCTCCCCGGAGAGGGTCAGTGGATCGCGCTCGACAAGGACCCGTTCATCACCCCGGCCCCGAGCGGCAGCGCTCCCGCATTCGTCACGTCGTTCGTTCGCCCCAACGTGCACCGGCAGGACGTCCGGGTCTACGTCACGCTATGGGACCCGCGCCAAATCGCGCTCCACATCGAGGCGGGATCGGTCGAGCCCGTGGGAGCCAGCGGCGAGCACGGACCGGGCCTCGTGCCGCGCACGCCCGAAGTCATGCGACACATGGTCGCCGGCTTCAACGGCGGCTTCCAGGCGCAGCACGGAGAGTACGGGATGCAGGCAAACGGCATCGAGTACCTGCCTCCGAAGCCGTACGCGGCGACGGTCGTCGAATTGCGCGACGGGTCGAACGCCTTCGGGGTTTGGCCAGGCCCGCTATCGGACAGCGCCGTAGGTGAGGGCGGCGCACCGGTCGTCCCGAGCGACATCGTCGCCCTCCGGCAGAACCTCACCGCGCTCGTACAGAATGGGAAGTTCAACCCGTGGGGCCGCACCTGGTGGGGAGGAACGCCGCCGGGGTGGGCCGATCAAGTCCACAGTACGCGGAGCGCCGTTTGCCTCACCGAAGAAGGGTTCGTCGGATATTTCTACAGCACAAGCATTTCGGCAGAAGACCTCGCCGAAGGAATGCTTCACGCACGCTGTGCATTCGGCATCCACCTCGACATGAATCCGGGTCATGCCGGATTCGAGTTTTACGATGTCGCACCCGAGGGCGGTCTCAAGCCCCTCAAACGGCCGCTCCAGA
>JBAULD010000406.1:0-12673 GCA_049578005.1 Polyangiaceae bacterium | reverse complement strand
GGCCACCCCGAGATCGAAATCGAAGTCGCCTGGGACAAGGGCGTTCTCAGCCTCGCGACCAAACAAACACAAGCGACGAGCGACGGCGTTCCGGCGTGCTTCGAGCTTCCGCTGGATCTGGACCTCGGAAGCGCCGACGGCTCGGTGGTGCGGTCTTCTCTGCGCGTGACCGAGAAACAGCAATCGTTCGCTTTGCCGGCGCCAGCGCGACCTGCGTTCGTCGTCGTCGATGCAAGCATGCGAATCCTCGGCGATGTTCGGCTGAAGGTCCCGAGCGATATGCTTCGCACGCAGCTCGAGAAGGCGCCGACCGCTCGCGGGCGATGGCTCGCCGCACGCGCCCTCGCGAAGACCGATGACCCCCCCACGATCGCTACGCTCGCGCGCGTTTTGTCTGACGAGCAGGCATTCTGGGGAACGCGCGTGGAGTGCGCGGCCGCGCTCGGGAAGATTCGAGCGCGCGAGTGCTTCGACGTGTTGGCGAAGGCCGTCCGATCGCCGCACCCCAAGGTGCGCCGAGCGGTCGTGGACGCCCTTGGGAGCTTTCGGACGCCCGAGGCGATGGAAGTTATCCGACCACACGCGCTGCGCGACGACAGCTATCTCGTGGAGAGCGAGGCCGCACGCGCACTCGGGCACACGCGCCAGGCGGCGGCGTTCGATCTGCTGGTCGACCTTCTCGACCGACCCAGCTGGTTCGATGTCGTCCGCGCCGGTGCGATCGATGGTCTCGCGTCGCTGCGCGACGACCGGGCCTTACCCTACGTGAACGCCGGCGTGCGCTATGGCCATCCGGCGCGCGTGCGGCGCGCGGCCGCGACCGCGCTACCGAAGATCGCCAGCGATCGCAAGGCGCGAGAGACCCTCGAGCTGCTCCTCGACGACTCAGACCCGCTCCTTCGCATCGACGCCGTGCGCGCACTGGGCGATCTGGGCGACTCCAAGGCTCGGCCCGCGCTGCGCGACCTCGTCGACACGGACAACGACCCACGCGTAAGGCGGCGCATCCGAGAAGTGATGCGCGACTTGGCGGAGCCCAAGCGCGCCACCGAGCCTCTACGCGACGAGCTCGACAAGCTGCAAGGCGAGCACAGCGAGCTCAAGGCGCGCTTGGCGAAGCTCGAGGCTCGTGTCGACGGAAGCAACGGCCAGCTCGCCGGCGGAAAGGCCGCGCCCAAGCCGCAGACGAACAAGACGAAGAAGACGGGGAAGAAACCGAAGAGGGAGCGCTAGGCATGAGCGAGTCCTTTCCGGTCCGGATCGAGCAGCGCGGCGCCGTCGCGATATGGACGATCGACCGCGAGGCTCGCCGAAACGCCTTGTCCCGCGCCGCGGTGGTAGCGCTCGGCAAGTTGGCACGCGACGCGGAGACCAACCCGTCGATCCGCGCGATCATCCTCACCGGCGCGGGCGATCTAGCGTTCTGTGCGGGCGCCGATCTGAAAGAGCGGCAAGCGATGGACGAGAACGCGGTGCGAGCTCAACTCGAATTGTATCGAAGCGAGTTTCTACCCATTGATCGTTCGTCCAAACCCGTTGTTGCTGCAATCAACGGCGCCGCGCTGGGCGGGGGGCTCGAGCTAGCACTCACCTGCGATCTGCGCGTGGCGGCGGCCCACGCGCGCCTCGGTTTGCCCGAAACGTCGCTCGGCGTCATCCCCGGAGCGGGGGGAACGCAACGCCTACCCCGGATCGTGGGCGAAGGCCGCGCCAAAGAAATGATTCTTCTGGCGCGACAGCTGACGGCCGAGGAGGCGCTGGCTTGGGGGCTCGTCCACCGGGTCACCCCTGCCGGAACGAGCGTGGTCGACGACGCGCTCGATTGGATCCGCCCCATCGCCGACGGAGCGCCGATCGCCCAAGCGGCGGCGCTTGCGGCGATCGATAGAGCGTTCGACGTGAACATCGACGTGGGACTCGAGCTCGAAAAGGGCAGCTACGAGAAGACGCTGGTCAGCGAGGATCGCCGCGAGGCGCTCGCCGCTTTCGCGGAAAAGCGAGCTGCGCGGTTTCGGGGGAGGTGAACTGATGCGTGTCTCGGCGAACGCCCCAACCTTCGCCTCGTGCGTCGGGGAGAGAAACACCGAAAGCCGTGACATCCCAAACCGCGGGGGCACGACGGTCGTCGCACCGCTCGTCTTCCGCCCGGAGTAAGGTTAGCAATCGCGCATGTCGGCGGACCAAAAGCTCAAGGACACCCTCGCCCGCATCGAGAGGGGGGGAGCCACGAAGTACCACCAGAAGGGTGCCGAGCAGGGAAAGCTCTTTGTGCGCGAGCGCATCGCGCGCTTGGTAGATTCCGGAACCTTCATCGAGGACGCCGAGCTCACCAACCAGGTCGACCCCGACCTTCCGGCGGACGGAGTGGTTACCGGAACCGCCGAGATCGGCGGCCGCCCCATCGCGATCATGGCGAACGACTCGACGGTGAAGGCGGGCTCTTGGGGGCGACGCACGGTGGAGAAGATCCTGCGCGTCCAGGAGACCGCGGTGCGCATACGCGTACCGATGCTCTACCTGGTCGACAGCGCCGGCGCGCGCATCACCGACCAGATCGAGATGTTCCCCGGTCGTCGTGGCGCAGGACGCATCTTTTACAACCAGGTCCAGATGAGCGGGCAGGTGCCGCAGGTTTGTCTGCTCTTCGGACCGAGTGCGGCGGGCGGCGCGTACATCCCGGCATTCTGCGACGTGGTCGCGATGGTCGATGGCAACGCGAGCATGTACCTGGGCTCGCCGCGCATGGCCGAAATGGTCATTGGCGAGAAGGTGACGCTCGAAGAGATGGGCGGCGCGAAGATGCATTGCAGTGTCAGCGGTTGCGGCGACGTACTCTGCAAGACCGAGGACCAGGCGATCGACTTCGGCAAGAAGTACCTCGGATACATGCCACAGTCGTTCGAGGCCGGCCCGGTGCCAGCCGAGGGCAGGGCGCCGAAGTCGAGCGGGAAACGTATCGAGGACATCGTTCCGGCCGACGAGAACAAAGCGTTCGACATGATGGCCGTCGTCGCCGAAATCGTCGACGAAGGGTCGTGGCTCGAGATCAAGTCGTTATTTGCCCGCGAAATTCTCACCGGTTTCGCCCGGATCAACGGGCGAGCCGTAGGCATCGTGGCCAACCAGCCCAAGTGGCTGGGCGGCGTCTTGTTCGTCGACAGCGCCGACAAAGCCGCGCGCTTCATCTGGCTTTGCGACTCCTTCAACATCCCGCTTGTCTTTCTGGCCGATGTTCCCGGCTTCATGATCGGCACGAAAGTCGAGCGGCAGGGGATCATCCGCGCCGGGGCCAAGATGATCGCAGCCGTCAGCGAAGCGACCGTGCCGAAAATCAGCGTCATCGTGCGAAAGGCATACGGCGCCGGCCTCTACGCGATGTGTGGTCCCGCCTTCGAACCCGACGCGTGTCTCGCACTCCCCACGGCCTCCATCGCCGTCATGGGACCCCAGGCCGCGGTCAACGCCGTCTACTACAACAAGATCCAAGAGCTTGCAGCGGGCCCGGAACGGGACGCATACGTCGCCAAGCTCCGCGACGAATACCGTGCGGACATCGATATCATGAAGCTCGCGAGCGAGATGATCATCGATGCGGTCATTCCGGGCGACCGCTTGCGCGGCGAGATCGCCGCTCGCCTCGAGCGATGCCTCGCGAGAGAGAGCGCGCGCCCGCCGAAGAAGCACTTGGTGGCGCCGGTCTAATCCCTTTCGTACCTTAGTCCTGATGGCCAGCGACACAGAGATCGTCGGGGCAACCATCGCGGGAAAGTACGTCGTTCGTCGCGTCGTCGGCCGCGGATCGATGGGGGTCGTCTGCGAGGCGGAGCATCTGGAAATTGGAAAGCGTGTCGCGATCAAGCTCATCGACGCTTCGCTCGCCGGCATGACGGACATCGCAATCCGATTCCGGCAGGAGGCTCGGGCGACCAGCCTCGTCGAGAGCCACCACATCGTGCAAGTGTTCGACGTAGGAACCGACGAGCGATTGGGGCTGTACCTGGTCATGGAGTTCCTGGCGGGCGAGGATCTCGCGACCCTGCTCGCGCGCGATCATCAGCTCCCTCTCGACAGGTCCGTCCGCATCGCGATTCAGGTGGCGCGCGGGCTCGCCAAGGCGCACGAGGCCGGCGTTGTTCACCGTGATCTCAAACCCGCCAACATCTTTTTGTGCACCAGTGAAGACGAGCATCCACTCGTCAAAATCTTGGACTTCGGCGTATCCAAAGTCGTCGATTCGGCTCGCGGCGGTTCCGGGCCGGGCCTGAAGCTCACTCGCGACGGAATGGTGCTTGGGACCCCGCAGTACATGTCGCCCGAGCAGGCGCAAGGCTACACCGTCGACGAGCGAACGGACGTGTGGGCACTCGGGCTGGTCCTCTACGAAATGCTGGCGGGCCGGCCCGCCTATCCCGAGCTCCCGTCATACGAGCAGTTCATCATTCACCTGGTATCGCACCCGCCCGATCCGCTCCCGCGCGTCGCCCCCTGGGTGCCCGACGAGCTGGCGAGCGTCGTGCACGGGGCGCTCGAGCACGATCCGAAGGCGCGTCTTCAGAACTGCAGCGAGTTCGTCAAGCGCTTGAGCGACGCATATCCGGTCCATCCGGGACGCAGCGCTCTGCCGCCCGTGAGCGAAACGACCGATACGTGGAGTGACCCACGTCCCTTCGATCGCCGGGAGGGTGCGACGGCGTCCCGGCCGGATCGCTGCACGCCGTCCGGCTCGTCCGCAACCGATACGGCGCCTCCCGACAAGTCCAGGCGGTCGGGCGAACCGTTGCCCCCGCAGACGCCGAGGTCGGGCGTTCGCGGGATGGTCGCCGATGCGCCTCTCGAAGACTTTCGAGAGGACGCCCCACAGTTCTTCGACCGCAAGATGCTCCAGAAGCTGGACCCACCGGACGCCCACACCCTCCCCGAAGCGTCGCACGTCACGCTTCCGAACGAGGCGCCAGTCGCGGCGCCGGCGGGCTCCGCCCATACGTCGCGGTTCCCGAGAGGATGGGCAGGGCTGGCGCTGCTCTTGCTCGGACTCGTCCTGGTCGCCGCGCTCGCGTGGCGCTGACGACATGTTCGGAGCCGAACCCCTCGGAGCTCTCTCCCCATTTCCCGCGTATGCTGCGACGTGGATGGTCTTGCCTCGTTCGCTCCTTGGCTTCGCCGTTGCGACGGCGGTGGCAATGTTTGCGTCTTCGGCGAGCGCCCAGCACCCCGACGGGGCCACGCTGGTTCGGCTCCTCGGGGCACGCGCCAAGGACGCCTTCGCACCCTCGGGCGCACCGGGAATGGGCGGGCTGGTGCGCCTGCCGAAGGGCGTCACCGGAGCGTCGCTGGGGCTACCAGAGCTCGCGCCTGGCATCGCCCGCATCTGGGGAGTGCCCTCGGCCATCTTGGCGTTCGCAGACGCTCATCCAGAGCTTCCGATCGAAGTGTCGCCGCCCTTGCATCTATTGCTCGACACCGCGGCTGGTTTCGTGGGGGCCACGTCGGCGAACACCGCCGGCCACCAAGGAAAGAACGTGCTCGTCGGGCTGGCCGACACGGGCATCGACCTCACGCATCCGAGCTTTCTCGATGTCAGCGGGGGGACGCGGGTTCAATGGCTGCTCGACCTCTCGGCGCACCCGATCGGTAAGTACCCGGACCTCGAGCAAAAGTATGGGTCGACCGACGCCAACGGCAATCTCGCGTTCGGGGCAGTTTGGGCCAAGCCGGACATCGACGCCGCCCTCTCCACCGGAGTCGCCGCGAATCTGCCGAAAGACGAAGTCGGTCACGGCACGCTGGTCGCCGGATGTGCCGCGGGGCAGGACCCGGTGTACCGCGGAGTCGCGCCTCAAGCCGGCCTTCTCATCGCGCGGATCACGGATCCCGGGAGTGATTCGATCGGCAACGACGAGCTCCTGCGTGGGGTCGCATTCCTGTTCGACCGCGCCGACTCGATGAAGCAGCCGGTCGTGGTCAATCTCTCCATCGGCACCGACTTCGGGCCGCACGACGGGACGCTCGATTGGGAACAGACGCTAGCCAGCCACGTCGGCCCTGGCCAACCCGGGCATGCGCTGATCGTCGCAGCGGGCAACAGCGGGTCGATTTCCGAAACGCCTATCCACCAGAACGTTCATGTGGCGCGCGGCTCGACGACCCGCGTCCCGCTCGGCACGCTCGGGGCTTCCCAAGACGGCGGCATACAGGTTTGGGTCGCGATGCATCCCGGGTCCGACTTGAGCGTCGGCCTCGAAGCACCGGGCGGAACGTGGATTCAGCCGGTGGCTCCCAACGCCTCCGCGGGCAAGAACACGGGTTCGTTCAACGCCGCGATCTACAACGGAAGCAGCGCCAGCGGCGGCCAGATACCCGCTCAATCCCTCGGAGCGATCGTGGTCTGGCAGGGAGTGTGGCCGGCCGGAACGTATGCGGTGACACTCTCCGGCTTGGGAACGGCCGACCTCTACGTTCAGGGAACGGGGGACGCGTCGAGTCCAGGCGCCGTGGGGTTTCTCGATGCCGTCCGCGAGAGCACGATCAATCTGCCGGCGACCCACCCGGACATTATTTCGGTCGGGTGCACGATGAACAAGACCTCTTGGCGTAGCGTGGACGGCGCACAAATCGGCTTGGAGGCTCCGGCGCTCGACCCCTCCGGTGGCGAGCCCGATCCGACCGCCGAGCCGCGTGAAGTGACCAGCGGCGAGCCTTGCTGGTTCTCGAGTTCAGGGCCGACGGTCACCGGCGTTCCGAAACCCGAAATTATGGCACCCGGCGCCGCGATCATCGGTCCCCTGTCGCAGCAAGCCGTTCCGCCCGTCGTCACGAGCGTGTTCACGACCAGCTGCCCGGATACTCCGCAGGGACCTACGGACAAGTGTCAGGAAATCGATGCAACGCACGGCGTCTCGGCCGGCACGTCGTTCTCGGCGCCGCTCGTGGCCGGTGCCGTTGCGCTCATTTTCGAAGAGGACTTGGCACTGCATCAGCGACCGACGCTCACCGAGGGCGACGTTTTGCAGGCGCTCCAGGGGGGTGCACATCCGCTGAGGGCGCCCGCCCTTTTCGACGATCAAGCCGGCGCCGGAGAGCTCGACGTCGGGGGCGCGCTCTCGGTCGTCGATGGTCTGAGCGGCGCCAAAACCGGCCTCCCGGTCGCTAGCGAGAGCTGGATGACGCTCGGAGCGGATGTCTACCTTGCCGACGGCTCGACGCCGCTCGAATCGGTGGTCGAGCTTCGTACGGTGGCAGATGCCGGCGGAAGCCCCGAGCCCGCAGACGGCTTCGCCGCCGGGCGCCTCCTCGCGTACACGCGTGTCGACGGATCCTTCTATAGCGCGGTCCCGGTTCAGCGAGTTGGTCCCGGCGTATGGCTTGCTGTCGCGCAATTGCCCGCGGGCCTCGGCGGGGCCACGCTCACCCTCGGAGTCACCTTCGACGGAGTGGACATCGTGGCGCCCAAATCGGTGCCGATCGCCGGCGACTCATGGAGCGCAGATTACCCGACGACCGCGAGAGGAGGCTGCGCGGTCGCAGGCGCTGGAGGCCGGTCGTTGCCGGAATGGCTCGCGGGGATCTTCGTGGTCGGGAGCGTAGTCGCTGGCAGAAAGGCGGGGGCCGCGCGCCGGGTGCGCCGAAGCGCGTCCGGCTAATCTTCCGGCGCGTCGCGTAATCCACCCAGTTCGGCGGCCCGGAGGCTTCAGGTCAGAGCGCAGTCGGCGCGGGGGGTGGTATCTGACCCGGCGGGATCGAGAATTCACCCCACGCGGGGATGAGATTGTTCACCGTGTAGTCTTGGTTCCAAAGGTAAATCGGCGCGTAGCTCGTGATGGTGCCGTCTTTACCGACGACGATTCCCGCGACGTAAAGCTGCTGCTTGCGCTTGTTCGCGTTACCGGGATCGGTCGGGGCCTGCGGGCTTCGGGTCGAAGAGAACGTGATCCAGTAATACGTGTTGCCCGCCGAGTCCTTCTGCGGAACGGGCTTCATCGTGGTGGGATCCACTGGATTGGGCGCCCACTTTGGCCACGTGTTTTGTACGGTGCCGGGCATCAAGCCCGTGCACGAGACCGGCGCGTTCGACACCAGGGACTGCTCGGTGCCACCCATTCCACCGTTGTAGGCAACGACGTAAACATCGGCAGCGGCCGCGTTGTACATGCTCGACCCGGCCGGGACCCGATTGAACGCGATCAGCTCGTCGTCGGGCGACCAGGCGGGATAGTACTCGCTCTGGTCGGACTTGGCGGCTCCGGGGAGCGGCACCGCCGTGCCGCCTGCGCCCATGTTGAACGGGACGACGTAGATGTCCGACGTGCAGTTCGAACCGCTCAGCTCGCAGTCCATTCGGCCGTCCTTGGTCCCGAGGTTCGTCGAGCCGTAAGCGATCGCGTCGACTCCATTGACGTTGTGACTCCAATTGGGGCCGCCCGCGCTGTTCGTGTCGCCGGTTCGCGTAATGAGTCCCCAGCCCCCTCCGCCGGTGCTGGTGGCACAGCCCCCGGAGAGACTCGTGCACGGCGTCGCCACCGGCAAGGGAGAGGTCAGCATCCCCGAATTCCATCCCGTGGCCGCGGGCAGCCCCCCCGTGTATTCCAGATCGAACCACGCGAGTTGAGACACGACGCCGGTGGCCGAGCCGGGCGAGTTGCTCATGATCTGCGCTTCGGTCTGGTTCCAGGCGGCCCCGATTGCCGCAACGAGCTTCCGATCGCCCGTTTGGTAGTGCGCGGGCGAGAAGGTCTGGATGCCCATCATGACCTGATTGACGCTGGGCGGCGCGTAGTACCCGTTGATGTTTGGGCTGAGGTTCGAGGCGGCGCCGGGCGTCAGCCACGTAGGTGGCGAGCCGACGACGGGTGCACCCGCGGTCGTGTCGATCGACGCGAGCGCCACGGCCCATGGCCACTGTGACGTGAACGAAACGAATTTCCCATCGGGCGTCGCCGTATGACACCCGATGCAAAACACCTGTTCGAACGTGGCGGGCTGAAGGTTAGCCGGCGGGGGCGCCTGAGCCCGCACTTGCTGCTGCACTTGCGTGGTCGTGAGCGCCGTGGTGGTCCCCTCATCGCCCACCGTGAAACCCTGCAGCGTCGTGCTGTTGGTCTCCGTCGCGAACGTCGCCGTCGTCCAGTAGACGAGGGCTCCGTCGGCGATGGCGGGGGCGATTTGGATCGTCGCCGTATTGCTGATGGCGGGCGTTCCGCCGCCCGAGCTGATGCCGCGAACGGTCACTTTGATGGGCGCCCCGATAAGGCTTCCGTCTTGCGCGGCCGGCGTTCCGTTTGGGCCGGGCGGCGTCCAGGCGATGGTCTGCCAGACGCTCTTATCCATGGCCCAGTACGTATTGGTCGTGTAGACGACCAAGTCGTTCATTTCGCCGTCGGCGTGAAAACGGACTTCGAAGAGGTTCTGCGAGCTCGATCCAGCCTTCCAGTAGACGCGCGGGCGCAGCCAGTTCTTCGGGTAGAGGGCGCCGTCGGCGGGCTCGACGAGACAGGGGCCATTGGCCGTCGAGCCGCTGCCGGCCGGGCCAAAGAGCGTCGCAGGGTTGCCGGTCGGCATCCCCTTCGGATCCATGATCGGACTCGAAGAAAAGTCGTTGCACGCTCCCTTGGAACACTTGCTGCTGACGGGAGATCCCGCGACGAAGCCTCCACCGCCGTTTCCCGCGCTCGGTGTGGTGACCAAGCCTCCACTGCCTCCGCCGCTGCTTGTCCCGCCGCTGTTTCCAAAAGTGTCGGGCGGCAGGCTCTCGGAGTGCGCGCAGCTCGCCGCGAGCGCCGGAACGAAAGCCATGGCCAAAAGAAACACGGACTGGAGAAGCGGTCGTACGGAAACGCGCATGATGGCCTCGGTCGCGGAAAAGTGGCTGGGAGTTCTTGCGGTTTCGCCGCCCGTCCCGTGAACGGAGGCGAATGCACGCCGGAGAGCGCGCAAGGTACCATGTTCCCTCGGGTCGGACAGGTGGCTCACAAAAGTTGGCTCTTACGCGGATGGCCAGAGCGAACTTGTTCAGTCACTCAGGCAAGAAGCGGACACGAAACGAAACGCCCGCCCCAGCTTGGACGGAATATTATGTTTCAAACGTAGGCGTGGACCTACCGGCGCCGCGCGGCCGTCTGGGGCGAGAAAGCATTGCGGCGCGGTTCCTTTCTGCACCGACGTCTATTACATTGCCCGGTCCCCCCCAACGCGTCCGTAGCTCAGCTGGATAGAGCGACGGCCTCCGGAGCCGTAGGTCGCAGGTTCGAATCCTGCCGGACGCGCCGGGAATCATTGATAGTTTGGCCCAATCTGCCTCGCCCTTACCGCGGCCCGCGGTAAGAACCGCGGTAAGACCTGCGGCCTGTGGGGGGTCGATCGCGGGCTCCGAGAGGGGCTCCGTGCCGAGCACCCTTCGCATCGGCAGAGCGATGACCCGCGCTGTCGTGAGGTCGAGCTTGATGCTCTCCACGGCGTCGCGGAGCCTCGTAAGGATGACCGCCGTGTAGTGCTTCTCGGCGGTGCTCGTGGCCGCGTGCCCCATGAGCCGGTCGCGCGTGTGGCTGTCTACACCCGCCTCGGACAACCACGTGGAGAACGACCGTCGCATCGCATGGGCGGTCAAGTTGTGCCCCTCGCAGGTGTCGGGCAGGCCCGCGTTGCGGAGGTCAGCCCGCAGCATCGGGGCCATGTTCGGTCTCCACGCCTTGCCGTCATCGTTGGCGAAGACGGGATCGGTGGCCTTCGGGGCACGCCCCACATGTCTCGCCCATCCCGTCGTGTACCAGGCCCGAAGAGCGCGGGCCGCGAGCGAGTGCAAGGGGAGCGTCCGCACCCGATTGTCGGTCTTGGTGGGGCCGATCGTCGCCCAGCCGTCCGGCCCTTCGAGGGCCAGAGCCTTCGTCACCTTCGCGATCGGGATGTCGGCGTCGAGGACGATGTCCTCGAACCTGAGACCCGAGATCTCCCCCTCGGCCATGCCGCTGGTGAGGGCGAGGAGGTAGCGGATGCGGCGCCACTCAGGCACCGTCAGTGCGCTGACGAGCCGCTCTGCCACGGGACGGGAGAGGTGGATGATGGTGTGCTTGCCGGCGAGCGTCACGGCCTCGGGCACTTCTCGCCGAACCGCCTCATGCTTCATAGGGTTGGCGGGCAGGCTGATCTTCTCCTCCGCCAGCATGTCCGAGAAGAATGCCGTGAGGCTGTTCACCACGTTGCGCGTGCTGAATGGCGCGAGCGGTCCGCCTCGAAGAACCGTCCGCATCTTCTTCCCGTCCTCCCCCCTCTCCCACCGCGATGTGATCTTGCCGTTGTCGCGGACCTTGCGGACCCACGCGCGGAGCGCCGCCGACCCGAGGCTTGCGACGGGGACGTCGGCGACCTCGGGGTAGTGGAGGACATGCACGCGCATCGATCGAGCGTGCTGTTTTCTCATCGCTGGCGACAGCTTGGGATTCTTGTCGCAAAGGGCGATCCACGCATCGGCGAGCGACCGGATGGTCGGGCTCTTCACTTTATCGGGCTCCGCCAGCGCACCCGGCGTGCCCGCCATCTTCCGGTACTCCGCGAGCCACGCCAGCGCGTAGCGCTCTGCCTGCTTCTCGGTGCGTTGCTCGCGAGGGATGCGCGTCTCACGCCACTCCGACCCACGAGGTCCCGCGCGAAATTGAAGGACGTGCTGCCCATCCTTGCGGCGGTAGATGTTCCACCCACGGTCTTCGTGGGGCCCATTCTTGCCCGTCCTACCCGATCGTCTAGGCTCGTCCATCACGACTCCTCCAAGGTTACTAGCGTCACCGGGCGCCTCGCCCGCGCCCGTCACCTGCCTGCTTTCGCGGCGCGGCGCGCAGACTGTCGGGCCGACCGCTCGATGACGTCATCGACGGCGTCGCGTTCGTTGCGCAGCCACACATCGGCACGCTCGACGTCAACCCGGCGGGACCTGCCCGACCCAATCGTCGGCAACCCACGGGCGACCATGTTCCAGACCGTCCTTTCGGCAAGCGACACGCGAGCCGCGTACGCGGGCACGCGCATGAAGAGCTGGGCTGAGGGCACATGCGGCTCTGATGCTTCTGCGCCGAGCAAGGTGCGAAGCTCGCGCGCGAGAGCGGGCTCCTCGCGCAACGCGGCCACGATGTCGACGAGGATCTCACGCCTGAAGCCGTTGGTCATCTAGCCTAACTCACCCTTCTGTCGTCCGGTCATCGACTTCGGCGGAGGCGCACGCGCGCTCGGATGAGTTCGTCATGGTTGTGCCCGACGGCGGGGGCCGAAGTCGTGCGCTAGCAGCGAGACCAGGATCTTGTGACCGGGCAGCCGGCCTCCCAGCGCCGCGCTGACGCGTACGTAGAAGATGTCGGGCAGCGCGGACGGATTGCGGCCCGTGCGAAGGAGGTACGCGAAGAGGTTTCGCGCGAGCCGAATCCGACCCGCCGTACCGAGCTGCATGAGGAGCTGTACAAGCGGGCTGACGCCTGGAACGGCGACCGCGAAGGCATCGTCAGCGTCGAGTGTGCGGAAGACGAAGAGCCGACGGCGCCGACGGCTCCGTATGAGATACGCGACGACCTCACCGGAGTCGAAGCGCGCTACCGGCCCGAGCGTTCCCTCGCCGAGGTCACACGGGGTTCCGAAGAGAAGCTCGGCTCGCGGCCGCTCGTCTCCTGCCAGAGTGCGGAGCTGCACGGCCGTTTTC
>JBAULD010000405.1:0-4489 GCA_049578005.1 Polyangiaceae bacterium | reverse complement strand
GATCGCGCTCGTCGCGGCGAAGGAAGCGATGGCGATGGCCGGAATGGACGCCGCGCGCGACCGCGGCCTCCTACAGGACACGGCGGTCATTTTGGGCTCGTCCATCACGAGCATCTCGTCGTCCGAGGCCTTCTTCTACAAATACCTCGAGACGGGGCGGGCCGATCCGCTCACGATCCCTGTGTCCATGAATCTCGCGCCGGCCGCGAGCATTTCGATGCGGTGGGGATGTCGCGGGCCGATGTTTACCGTGGACGGAGCTTGCGCTTCTTCCAATCACGCCATCGGCATGGCGCTGCAGCTCGTCCAGAGCGGCGCGATCGACTGCGCGGTCACGGGAGGCGCCGAGTCTCCGTTCGCGCCTGCGGTGCTCGCCGCGTGGGCCAGTATGCACATGCTCTCGGACTCGATCGATCCCCCCGCGCAGGCGTGCCGGCCGTTCAGCCGCGACCGCGCCGGCATGGTCCTCGCAGAGCACGGAGCCATCGTGGTCATCGAGTCCGAAGACTCGGCGCGGCGTCGCGGTGCCACGGTGCTCGCGGAGCTCCGCGGATACGGCGCCACGAGCGATGGCTTCCACATGACCGAGCCGAGCCCGGACGGGCGCGCGCGGGCCATGGAAAGAGCCCTTCGCGACGCGGGTCTGACGGCGGGCGACGTCGACTACGTGAGCGCCCACGGGACCGGCACGGCGATAAGCGACAAGGTCGAGACCGAGGCGATCAAGCGCGCCCTGGGCGAGCGGGCCGCGCACATCCCGGTCGTGAGCATCAAGGGTGCCGTGGGCCACTCGCTCGCGGCGAGCGCTGCGCTCGAACTCGTGAGCTGCGTACTTTCCCTGCGCGACTCGCGGGTGCCTCCCACGATCAATCTGAGACAAGCCGATCCGGAGTGCGATCTCGATTACGTTTCCGGAGCAAGCCGGGCCGCGGCGATCCGGCACGTCATGAGCAACGCGTTCGGCTTCGGGGGCAGCAACGCGGCGGTGATTGTCAGTCGGTTTGCGTCGTGAGCATGCCTATGTACGCGGACCGTCTCCGTCCCGGCCCATCCGAGACGCTCGATCGCTTCCTGGGCGATCCCGACGACTCGGCCGGCCTCTTCTCGTACGCACGCGCAATGGAGTGCGACGAGGCCGAGAGCTTTCCGTCCGAGGCGGCGGAGGCGCTCGGCGCGTGGGGCCTGTACGAGTACTTCGTCCCCGGTGCGCTCGGGGGGAAGCTGCCGCCCTTCGACGAAGCCCTCTCCATGATGCGCGTCTTGTCACGGCGCGACCCGACGCTCGCAATCGCTTTTGGCCAGTGCTTTCTCGGGGCGATGCCCGTTTGGATCTCGGGCTCCGCGGAGTTGCAGGGGCGTGCCGCGAGCGTCCTCGCCACTGGGCGGTCGATGGCGTTGGCGCTCACCGAACGCGCACACGGCGGGGACCTCGCGGCCACCGAAGTGAGCGCGCGAGCGGAACCGGGCTGCTATCGACTGACGGGGGAAAAGTGGCTCATCAACAATGCCACGCGAGGCGCTGCGCTGACCGTGCTGGCTCGCACCGATTCGAGCGGCGGCCCGCGCGCACTGTCTCTCTTCTTCTTCGAGAAGGACCGGAGCGAAGAGAAAACGTTCTCCCATCTTCCGAAGATCCGCACGCACGGCGTTCGCGCGGCGGACATCAGCGGCGTCTGCTTCGACGGCGCTCGCGTGGACGCGCAAGGCCTCGTGGGCCCGCTCGGCGATGGCATCGAAACGACCCTCAAAGCATTGATGGTCACGCGAGCGCTCTGCCCGGCCTTCTCGCTCGGCGCCGCCGACTCGGCCCTCCGCCTGACCGTTCGCTTCGCCCGCTCGCGCCGCCTCTATGGGGCCACGGTATGGGACATCCCGGCCTCGCGCGCCGCGCTGGTCGGCGCGTTCGTCGACCTTCGAGTCTGCGAGACCCTTGCGTCCGCGACGGCCCGTGCGCTGCATGTCGTCCCGGAACAGGCCAGCATTTGGTCTGCCGTCGCCAAGTACTACGTGCCCACCGCGATCGAAGCGACGATGAACGCCCTCGGTGTGGTGCTCGGCGCGCGTTACTACCTACGCGAAGAGTATGCGTCGGGCGTATTCCAGAAGCTCCTGCGCGACGCGATGGTGGTCGGCCTCTTCGACGGGAGCACACCGGTCAATTTGCACGCGATCGGCCTCCAGCTCCACGCACTCTCGACGATGCGTCCGCGAACGGAGGTCGACCCGAAACGGAACGCGCGGCTCGATGCGTTGGTCGACGCCGAAGTGCCTCTTCCCCCGCCCGAGTTCGCTCGCCTTTCGCTCATCGCCCGCGGTCGTAACGATGCGGTGCAGGCGCTCGAATCCGCAGTCGAGTCGACGCCTCCAACCCCGTGCGATCCCCACGTCCGCGCGTTCATCCAGGGAGCGATGCGCCGACTCCTCGCCGTCCTCAAGCGGGACGAAGAGGCCATTGCCGCGCTCCCGAGGGCCGCGGGCCGCGGATCGGCGGAGCTCTTCGCTCTCTCTTCTCGCTACTGCGCGATCCACGCCGCGGCGGTTTGCGTGCACGCGTGGCTGCGCAGCGGGCGGGGAGGCGAGTGCACCGCGCTCGGCCTCGAGCGCGTTTGCAAGGCGATCGACCCGGCCCTGCCGGCGCCGCCCCCGAGGTTCGCCGAGGCTGTCGCCGAGCAGCTGCTTGCCCACACTGGTTGCGCATGAGCCGCCACCTCCACCCCTGTCCCTCTGCGAGCCCGAAATTCGATGACCAAGACCAACAAGCCCTCCGATAACCCGTCCGAGGGAATTGCCGCGCCGTCCCACGTTACCGCGCGCCAAATCGAAGATTGGCTGATCGCCCACATCGCCGACATGCGGCAACTGGAGCACCACCAGGTCGACCCGCGGCGTCCGTTCGTCGAGTTTGGCCTCGATTCGCTCGCGGCCATGATCTTGATGGGCGACCTCGAGCAATGGTTGGGCCGCGAGCTGCCGCCGACTCTCGCTTGGAGCTATCCCTCGATAGAAACTCTGGCCCGGAATCTTGCGAGCGATGATCAAGGCTGACCGCTTGGTCGCGAGCGACGACGCGATGGATCCGATCGCCGTCATCGGACTGGGCTGCCGGCTGCCCCAGGCGCCGGATCCCGAAGCGCTCTGGAACCTCCTCATTCAGTCCAAGAGCGCCATCCTCGAGACGCCCCCCGGTCGCTGGGACGTCGACGAGCTCTACGATCCCGTCATCGGTACTCCCGGTAAATTGAATACTCGCTGGGCCGGATTCATCGACGAAGTCGATCGGTTCGACGCCCAGTTCTTCGGCATTTCCCCACGCGAGGCAAACGAGATGGATCCGCAGCAGCGCATGCTGCTGGAGGTCGCCTGGACGGCGCTCGAACGCGGCGGAATAAGGCCGAGTTCTCTGGCGGGAACGCGTACCGGCGTCTACGTCGGGATCGGCGGCAACGACTATTCCCACCTCGGGCTCTTGCTCGACAACCACCTCGAGCGCATCAATCCCTATACGGGGGTCGGCAACGCGCACAGCATCGCGGCGAACCGACTTTCGTATTTTCTGGACCTGCGCGGGCCGAGCCTCGCCGTCGATACGGCGTGTTCTTCGTCGCTCGTGGCCATTCACCTCGCCTGCGCCAGCCTCCGCGCGCGCGAGTCGGAGGTCGCCCTCGCCGGCGGCGTGAACGTGCTGCTCTCGCCGGAGGTGAGCATCGCGTTCTCTCACGCGCACATGTTGGCGAGCGACGGTCGGTGCAAAGCGTTCGACGCATCGGCCGATGGGTACGTGCGCGGAGAAGGCTGCGGGATAGTGGTCCTGAAGCGGCTGGCGGACGCCGAACGGGACGGGAATCGGATCTTCGCATTGATCCGAGGCGTCGCGGTCAACCAGGACGGGCGCAGCAACGGACTGACCGCCCCGAACGGGAAAGCGCAGGAGGCGGTCATCCGCGCCGCGCTTTTATCGGCGGGGTTGCGGCCGGCAGATATCGGCTACGTCGAGGCCCACGGGACCGGGACTCCGCTCGGTGATCCCATCGAGATGCGCGCGCTCACGGCGGTGCTTTCCGAGGGCCGCTCTCCGGAGAACGTGTGCGCGGTCGGATCGATCAAGACGAACATCGGCCACTTGGAGACGGCGTCGGGCATCGCAGGGGTCATCAAGAGCATTCTCGCGCTCGAGCGCGAACAGATCCCGGCGCACCTTCATTTGCGCAAGTTGAACGAACTCATGGGCCTCACCGAGGGGACCTTCGTCGTTCCGCGGCAGGCGCGCCCCTGGCCGCGTGGCGAGCGGCCGCGGCGTGCCGGCGTGAGCTCCTACGGCTTCGGAGGGACCAACGCGCACGTCATCCTCGAAGAGGCGCCGCGTTCGGTCATTCCCGCGCTGCCGGAGAGCGCCGCGCACGTGTTGTGCCTGTCCGCGCGCACGGAGCGTTCGCTTCGCGGCTTGGCGTCCGCGTTCGCGGTCGACCTTGCGCGGCAACCCGACCTCGAC
>JBAULD010000404.1:0-3754 GCA_049578005.1 Polyangiaceae bacterium | reverse complement strand
GTCTCGTTGTGGCTCGGCGAGCATTTCGAAGCCGACCATGTACTTTCGTACCGTCGCGGAACGGAGAAGCGGCGGATACACGTGAGCGTGAAGCTGCCAATGCTCGGTTCGCTGGTCCGGCATCGATCGCAGGCCGGGATCCAGCGCGGCGCCTCGAAAGGGCGCTCCGTGCCACCCCATCGAGTAGGGGACCGAGACGCCGAACAGCCGATCATAGCAGCCGAGGACGCCGCGGAGCGCTGCAGCCAGGCTCGTTCGCTCGCGCGGTTCGAGATCGGGCAGGCGCGCCACACGTCGCCGCGGAAGAATCATCACTTCGTAAGGCCATACGGCCCAGTAAGGCACGACGGTGATCCAATCCGAATTGAGGTATACGGTCCGAGCCTCGAAGTCGGCCTCGCGGCGCGCATAGTCGACCAGCAGGGTCGAGCCGCGCTGCTCGAAGTAGTCGCGTTGACAGGTATCCTCCTTGAGCGCTTCGTTCGGCATGAAACTGGAGGCCCAGATCTGGCCGTGGGGATGGGGATTCGAACAACCCATCGCCGCTCCCTTGTTCTCGAAGACCTGAACCCATGGGTACAAGGCCCCCAGAGACGCCGTCTGGGCGGCCCAGGTGTCCACGACCGCCACGACGGCGGCTTCGTCCATGTCCGCGAGCGTGAGATCATGCCTCGGCGAGAAGCACATCACGCGGCAAGTACCGCGTACGGCTTCCGAGTCGAAAAGGGAATTCGAAGGTTCGGACGCACCCGGCGCGTCCGAGAGCAGCGCGCTGAAATCGTTGTCGAAGACGAACGTGCCCTCGTATGCAGGATTCAAGGCGCCCTGCGCGCGCCGGTTTCCGGGGCAGAGGTAGCACGCCGAGTCGTGCGCTCGCCGCTGCTCGGGCGGGGGCGGCTCGACTTGGCCCAACCAAGGCCGCGCCGTCCGGTGCGGCGAGACCAGAACCCATTCTCCAGTCAGTGGGTTACGGCGCCTGTGGGGATGTCGTTCGGGATTGAACAGTTCGACAGGCATGAAAGTTCACACCCAATCCTTCGCTTCTAGTGCGCGCACGCCACGGACCGGGCGCGAAACGAACGTGTCCAGCGTGCGTCCGCAGCGGCGCTCGTACTCCCGTCGGAGCTTCTCCGAAACGGCCTCGACCTGCTCGCTTCGGACGAGGGTGACGGTGCACCCTCCGAAGCCGCCCCCCGTCATCCGAGACCCATAGACGCCGCCCGGTTCGCCGAGGTCCCTCGCTACGTCGACGAGAACGTCGAGTTCGGCGCAGCTCACTTCGAAATCGTCGCGCAGGGACGAGTGACTTTCGTAAAAGAGAAGGCCCGCTTCTCGTACGGCCCCCGCATCGAGGGCGCGCGCCGCGGCGAGCGTTCGATCGTTCTCCGTCACGACGTGACGCGCGCGCCGAAAAAGGACGGGGCCGAGCACTTCTCGCGCGCCATCGACCATCTCGGGCGTTGCGTCTCGGAGGGTCGCAACTCCCAGGCCCTCCGCGGCGCGCTCGCATTCGGCGCGTCGCCGGGCATACGCGCCGTCGTCGAGCGAGTGTCGCACGTTGCTGTTCGCGACAAGAACACTGACGGCCGGATCGGTCAGAGGCACCGTTCGACACTCCTCCGACCGGCAATCGATGAGGAGCGGCCCCTCCTCCTCCGCCAAAACGCAGGCCAACTGATCCATCAAACCGCACGGGACACCGGCAAACTCGTGCTCGGCGGTTTGGCACAATCGCGCTTTGTCGACGGGGTCGAGAACCATCCCGGTCCCGAACTCCAGGAGGGTCGCCACGCCGACTTCCAGCGCGGCACTGCTCGACAACCCGGCCCCCACCGGCAGGTCGGAGCGGACCAGCGCGCACAGGCCGGGGAGAGATGCTCCGCGACGCTCGAACCCGGCCGCGACTCCGCGCACGTAGTTCGACCAAGTGGGTTCTCCGCGGCGCTGCGGTTCGTCGAGCTCGACTTCCACAGAGGATTTCGTCATCGCGCTCTCGAACGTCATACGGCGAGGGTAGCGCGATGCTGCAGGCGCGGCGGCGATGACCGTGTACCGCCCGATCGCCATCGGGAGTACGAACCCACCGTTATAGTCGGTATGCTCGCCGATGAGATTGACGCGGCCGGGGGCGGCGACGAGCCATCGAGTCGGCATCCCGAATCGCTCTTCGAACGCGCGGGCGGTGGCCGCGGTGAGCGCTCGCAGCGACGAGCGGTCGTACAATGACTGGGATTCCATCTTCGACGCGACTCTTGCAGAGAAGCCTCGGGCCCGCCAGGGCGCGCCATCTCGCTCAGAGTCGCGAGACAATCGAGCCGCGGTGACGCGCTGCGTCCGCATTTTGACTTGCGCAGTCTCCGCAAGGTGACTTAAGTAGCCCGCGCATTTGGGCGCGGGGTTCGCGCGAGAACGGCGTTCGAGAAATCCCGCCGATTCGGAGAAGCTTATGAGCCAGCGGTATCCGCAAGCAGCGCCAGCTTCTCCTCCCAGGCGGGCACGGGCATGCGTTCGCACTTTCTAACCCGGGGGCGGGTCCTCGCGGCGTCGCTCGTCTTGGCGCTCGTCTGTGCGCGCGAAGTCCGCGCCGACGAGCCGGGGGACGCGGGCGCGTCGGACTCGATACCCGGTTCTCCAAGGCCCCCGGGAATGGGAATGTCTCCCGAGGCGCCCCCGGTGCCGCCCGCGCCCGGCGGCCGCGCCCCGTCGTTCGGCGCACCGGTCAACGACGGAGACTGGTCGTTCCGTATCAGCGGCCGAATCTCCGGAGCCGAGGGGGCCGGAATCGGTCGTGCCCCCGTGCCGGCTCCCGCGGGCTACGAAGGCACTCCGATCCATATCCCGGCCCTGGTCCAAGGCCGCCTGCCCTTCTGGGCAGGAGCCGGGGGCGGTCTCTTCTTCAACTATGGAAACTCGGTGATCACGGCCGTCGCGGCCTTTTACGCGAATATTTCGCCGTCACAATATCAGGGTTACTACAACCCTGCGACCGGCCCGACCTTCGGCCAGGCTTACATCACGGTTACGCCCGAGCCCCTCGGCCCGTGGAGGTTGTCGTGGAAGGTCGGCGCGTTCGTCGATGTCTACGCCGGTCCGGGCCAGTGGGGCTGGGGAATCTTCGGACCGTTACTCGCCGTTCGCGGGTACGGGGAAACGCTCAGCGCGGACTACGATTTGTCTCCTGATTGGCGGCTTTCGTTCGTCCATGGCGTGCTCGCCAACCCGGGCACTCCCGAGAACTTCGTTCGCGGCGATTACGATACCTGGTCCGAAACGGGTGTTTCTGACTTCGTGAACCACGCTCACGCGGGATTCACATACAAGAATCTCTACACACTGAAGCTCCACTACGCGAGCGCCTTCGCCGCGGACGAACGCAAGTATCTGCAAACGTTTCTGACTACGGCACCCGCGGACGGACGCTTCGACGTATTTCTTGCCGAGGCCCGTATGATCGAGGAGCCGTACGGGCATGGCCAGCTCGGCGTGACGGCGGGCCTCTGGAACTTCGATCGCGCCGCCTCGGTGGCCGACGGAATCTGGTGGGGCATCGATTACACGCAGGGGGCCAAAGACATGATCAACAAGTTCATCGGCCCGCAGAGCAACGGAAACGGAAAGGTCTTCGCCGTGAGCTGGGAATACGATACCAGCGTCGCGCGAATTCTATGGTACCCGCGCGGCTTCGACGGCCGTGCCCCCGACCTCAGCGTTCGCGTCGCCGCAACCAACGTCTTCACGTTGGCGAGCGACGATC
>JBAULD010000403.1:0-2623 GCA_049578005.1 Polyangiaceae bacterium | reverse complement strand
ACTCGGGTGAGCGCCAGTTTCTCACTTTGAAGGCCTGCTTCGAAAAGCGCATCTCCGCGACGGTCGCGGGGATAGTCGCCGCGAAGAGCGCCAAGACGGCCCAGGCGCTGAACCTCACGAGCAGGGCCGCATACCCCGCGAGCGTGATGAGACTTTGAACGAGCCCGAAGCTCTCGGTGACGAGGGCGATGGGACGAGACGACGCTTCGCGCCTGGCGCGCGTGAGCTTGTCGTAAAAATCGGGATCCTCGAAGTAGCGGAGGTCCAAGCCCAACGCCTTTTCGAGGATCGTGACGTTGATGTCGATGCCGAGCCGCGCGCCGAGCAGACTCCGCACGAGGCTCAGGCCCCGCTGCACCGTCGCCATGGCGATGACCAACGCGAGCTCGACGAGCACCCACCGGAGCGTCGACTCCCGCGAACGGGCGACGACCGCGTCCACGATGCGCTTGCCCACATAGGCCACCCCGAGCGGGACAACCGCGCCGACGAGCGTGAGCGCCCCGAGCGCGACCGTCATCACGGGCGACGATCGCCACACGAGGCGCAACGTCATGCGCGTATGGTCGAGGCTCTCGCGAACCTGGGTCAGAACGCTTCGTTTCGGCTGGTTGCGTTCGATGGGCGGGGGCGACACGCTGGGTTACTCCGGAGCCGACTCCCGCCACCACTTCTCGGCGCACGCGAGATCCTCGCGGGTGTCGATCTCCATGTAGCCGCCGTGCGTGTCGACCCGGTGAAACGCAGAGCCGTGCTCGATCATCTCCTGAAAGAGGTCGATGAGGTACGCTCGCTCGAAGCTGCGCCCTTCCCTCCAGCTCTTGCCCGCCCAGACGCCTTTCGCGGCATCGAACGCGGCGGCCAGCTCTGTGGCTCCGTCGCGCGTGAACTTGGCGACTCCGATGAACTCGCCGCTGGCCTGATCGGACGGGATGCGTCTCGAGAGCTCGAGGACCCGCGCGCCCTCCGCGCGCATTTTTTCGCCGTCGCTCTCCGGGTGCTGGGACCGGTCGACGTATCGGCGCCGCCAGTCGGTGTCGCAAACGAGGACTTTGTCGTAAGGCGACGCGACGAGCTTCGCGACGGCCGACCCGCGATACACGATGTCCGCATACGTCGACACGAAGCCGCCGGACAAGTGGGGCCGCGCGCAGAGGAGCGAGGCGAGGATGTTGTTGTGCTCCCAGTCCACGTTGTGCACGTACGTGAACTCGGGGTAGCGGTCGCGAAGGACGTCGGCGCGATAGCCGCAGATGAAGACGACGTCTTTGCGCGAGAAGCCCGCGACGCCGAGCGCCTCGAGGATCCACTCGAGCATCGGGCGTCCCATCACGGGGACCAGGGCTTTCGGAATCTCGTCGGTGTTCGGTCCGAGGCGGCTGCCGCGGCCCGCGCCGATGATGATGGGGCGCATGAGGTTTGGAAGTATACGCTGTGGCAGCGCCATGACGTACGAGCTCACCTTGGGAATCGTCACGGACCTTCACTTCGGCCCGGAGGCTCGCTTCGGAGGCAAGCTCCGGAAAATGACTCACCAGGCCGGAGATCTTGCCCGCGACTTCGTTCGGCAGATGAACGACGAGGTGCGACCCGACTTGGTCGTCAACCTCGGCGACGACATCGAAGACGAGTCGCGCGAAGCCGACTTCGATCGCTACGGCGAGTGCCAGGCGATTCTGAGAAGCGCCCGCGCGCCGCTCGTCAACGTCGCGGGAAACCATGACCTGGTGAATCTCAACCGCGACGACCTCGGCCAGTTCTGGGGGCGCACCGGGCCGCTCTACTACGCGTTCGACCAGGGGGGATGGCACTTCGTCGTCCTTCACACGATCGAACGACAGGACGTCGAGATCCGCGTGCCGGACACGCAGCTCGAGTGGCTGCGCGCCGATCTGGGCGCGGGACACGCTCGAGCCATCGTCCTCATGCATCACTCGGCGAGCGAACAAACGCTCGACGACTCTCGTTGGTGGCCCGGCCGTGCGCACTTGGCGCTCGTCAAGGAACGAGCCGCGCTGCGGCGCATCTTCGAAGAGAGCGGATGCGTACGCGCCGTCGTCAACGGTCATCTTCACTGGAACCATTTGGACGTGATCGCAGGGATTCCGTACGTGACCGTGCAGAGCCTCATCGAGAACCTGGACGACGACGCGCCCGGCCGCGCCGCCGCGTCGCACGCGATCCTGCGGCTCACCGACCGGCGGATGATCGTGCGGGTGCGCGGCAACGACCCCGCGCGCTATCAGGTCGAGTGGTGAGAATGAGGCGAGCTTTGGTCGCAGTCTCGCGTCTCGCGCTCCTCCTCGTGGGGGCCTGCCGCCACGCCGCCGCGACCGATCGCGAAGTCGGACGTGTGCTCGCTCCGCCGGTCCAAACCGCGGAAGCCGTCGCTGCTGCCGATGCCGCGTCCACGTCCACGTCCACGTCCACGTCCACGCCCACGTCCACGTCCACGCCCACGTCCACGTCCACGTCCACGTCCACGTCCACGTCCACGTCCACGTCGGGGATGGCGATGGCGATGGCGACGAGCGGTCATGTCGGACCAGAAGTTCCTTTTGGACCGGCGGCGCCCGTCACGCGTTACACGTGCACTTCGGTGATCAAGGGCGGACCGTTTCGC
>JBAULD010000402.1:0-3896 GCA_049578005.1 Polyangiaceae bacterium | reverse complement strand
TCGCTGCGGCCCGAAGGAGGAGCGGACGCGCTGCCGCCGTCGAGGCTTTGGGCGCCTCCGCTCGATCCCTTCCCCGACGCCTGCGATCCCCCCGAACCCGAGCCACCAGCGCCGCTCGACGACGGTTGCGCGCCGCTCGAGGCCTGGGCACCGGTCGACGTTGGCCCGCCACTCGACCCCTGGGCGCCGCTCGACGCTTGCGCGCCGCTCGAGGCCTGGGCGCCGCTCGACGCTTGCCCGCCACCCGACCCCTGCGCTGGATTGGGACCCGGCGAGCCTGGGCTTGTGGGCGACGAACAGGAGGGCAGCAGTGCCAACGACGAAGCCAACGCCAAATATGAGAAGTCCTTCATGGTGCCCTCGAAGAGCGGCATTTTTACCCTAAATGGCCGCGACTTCGAGTCAAGCGTTCGCCAGTTCGACCGAGTCGAGCTGTCTCGAGAACTTTCCGTCGAGCGTGTGCGGAATGATTTCGTCTCACTTCATTTGGGCGGTGCTGCCTGCGCCGACGCGTCGCCGGAGGCGCTCTTCTTCAGTTGCGATTCGGAATATTCGCGAGCCGCCTGAACCTTTTCCTCCTTCTCGCCGTCGGGGTCGACGGCGCGCGCCTTGTTCAAGTACTCCAGAGTCTCCGCATAGCGGTCGTCCTCGTACGCGATGAACGCGCGGTGGCGAAGATCACGCGCGATTCGTTGGGTCGGCGACAGCGCGCTCGAAGACGGCGCCGCGCTCGGGGGCGGCGGCGTGATGGGAGTCGACAGGGCGGTCGGCGCGCTCGTGGGGGGAGAGACGATCGGGTCTTGGCGGCGCCATACGAGCGTGAAGGCGACGACGAGCAGGAGGGCGGCGTACGAGGCGAGGGCGCGGGGATCTGCCCGGGCTTTTCGATTCGATGCTTTCGAGGGGTCGTTGGAAGGGGAGCGGCTGGGGGTGTCGTCGGTCGGCATGGTGACGGACATCGAAGTAATGTCCTTCAGCACTGCGGGCAACCGGGGAACGTCATTCCGACGTCCCCGACCCAGCGACGTCGGTCAAAGCGTGACGGTCGGGCACCCCGCCACGATGCGGACGTCGAGCACGTCGCCGTCGAGGATCTTCTGGCAACTCGCGCCGGCAATCGTGACGTCGGTGCCGTCCAGAGACCAGCCGTCCGGTCCGGATTGCGGCAAGACTTTCTCGTCCAAAAAAACGTTCACGAGGCCCGGGTCGGAGGGGCTGTTGCTCAAACTGAGCGTACAGGTGCCCGTGATCTTCGCGGCGATGCTCGAGAGGGCGCCCTCGAGCGCGCCCTGATCCGCCGTGTCGATCGCATAGTACTGCGGCTCGCCCCCGCGCCCCGTGCCGCCGGCCATCGCCAGTTGGTCGAGCAAGCTCGCGTACGGGGCGCTGCCCGGAACTCCGACGACGTAAACGGGAATGCCCGCGGCTGCGATCGACTGCACGGCCTGAATCGTGGGCCCTTCGTCGAGACACGCGAGCTCGCCGCCGTTCGGATCCGTGCAGCAGTTGGGCGACCCACCCGGCGGACAACCCATGTCGTTTTCGATATTGAACGTGCACAAGTCGACGTCGCAGGTCGCGTTCGCGTTGCAGTTCGGTCCGCCGTCGGTCGCGAGAATGACGTACGTCTTTCCAGGCAGCGACATGAGCCTCGGCAGGAGCGACGAGAGCGTCGCGGCCGTCGGTGTGCCGCCGCTCGCCGGTATTTGGCTCAGGGCCGTGATGAGGGCGGCCTCGGTCGGGCCGGGCGACCCCGCGGGCCGGTCCCCCGCCGTCGGAGGAAATATTTCAATACCCGGGGCGCATCCGTCGAGCGCCGGACTGGGAAATACGGCCGCGCCAAACGTTGCGCGCGGACCCAGTCCAATCGTCAGACTCTCGAGCACGAGCTGGATGTTGATCCACTTGTTCAATTCGTTCATGCTGCCCGAGCGATCGAGCACGAAGTAGATATTCGGCGGATCGAGCGCTAGCGGCTCGTCGGCGCACGCGCACACTCCGCCTTCGGGGCCGAGACTGCACATCGGCACTCGCGGCGGTCCGCCGAGGTCGAAGCCGGAAGTCGAACCGCCGTCCACGGCCGGAGGTGGGCCCGGGACGAAACCGGCGTAATCCGGCGGCGCTTCCGGCGTGCCGCACCCGGAAACCGGCGCGAGCGCAAACGTGGCGACGAGCGCCCGAGGCAAGAGGCGAGGGCGGAAGGCCACGAGTGTTCATGGTAGCAGCGGCTCCCGCCGCGGCTTCGTACATATCGGCAGGCTACACTGCCCTACTCCCCGCGCGCACCGCTCGCGCCGCTCCCACGATGGTCCTCCCGCTTTTCTCCGCTCGACGAGCCGCTGACTTCGCGCGGGCGACGATGGCCGCAGTCGCGGTGGTCCTCGCGTTCGGGGGAATTCCTGGCGCGAGGCTACGGGAGGCCATCGTAGGCGCAGCGCCCGCACCGACGACGCCGGTCGACGCGGCAGACCGCGACGGAGTCATCGACGTGGGCGTCCACGCCGGCCCCGGAGGGCCGCCCCTCGTCGGGGCAAGTGTCCGAGCGCTCACGCTCGTCGACGATCTCCCGAGCGTCGAGTGCGTGCGCGATACCGGTCCGGGGGGACACGCGCTCCTCGACAAGCTGCCCCACGGAACGATGTGGATCCTCGTCGATGCACCCGGGCGGGCGCGCGGCTCGACGCGACTGGTTGTCGACTCGCAGCGGCGCTCGATCACGATCGATCTCGAGCCGGAACACGTCATCGATGTCTCGGTGAAAGACGAAGAGGGATTGCCGATCGCCGGCGCAGAAATCGAAGTCTCCGCCCCGGCCGACTTGCTCCCGGTCGGGGCGCGAACGAGAGCCGACGGTCGAGCCCACGTCGGGAGGCTCGGCGCCGGACCGTGGCGCGTGACCGCACGCGCCGCCGGCTACGGGGAAGAAGGAGCGCGCGCGTCGAACGACGGCGACGCAGTGGCGATCGTCCTCCACAAACTCGGTTCGCTGACGGTGCATGTCGTCGCTGGCGGCGGCGCCGGTTCCCCCGTTTCGGGGGCGCGCGTCTCCGTCGCCGGCGCGACGCTCTGGCCAGCGCGCGAGGCGCAGACGGATCTCGGCGGGGACGTGCGCATCGGAGGGCTCGCGGAAGGCGAATATGCCCTTCGAGCCAGCCGGGGCGATCTTGTGTCGAGCATCGAGCTCGGCGTCGCGCTCAAGCGCGGCGAAGACAGATCGGTCGTCTTGCGAATGGTGCCCGGGCGGTGGATATCGGTGAGGGTGACCGACGGCGAGGCCGACGACGCCGTCGCGATCGCCGCGGCCCGCGTCGTGCTTGCGGAAGGCGGCCTTTCGCCGTTTCCCGTGGAGGCGACCACGGACGCGAACGGAAGGGCGCGACTCGGTCCGATCTCCGGCGGGCCGGCCACGCTCAGCGTCCGGGCCAACGGATTCGTCCCGCGCGCGGCCATCCTGCTCGCAGAGGCGTCTCCTTCCGAGACGCGCGTCGCGCTCGTTCGCTCCGGTGCCGTGAGGGGGCGCGTCGTCGACGACCGCGGCTTCCCCGTCGAGGGCGCGACCATCCAGATCGCTGGCACCGATCCCAACGGTGCACCAATCCTCGACGATCCACGCCGCACGTCCTTTCAATCGGCCCACTTCGACGCGATGCTCGGGGGGCCCGCGCCTCTCATGGCCGCCGGAGAGCTCGGCGTCGTGCCGGGCGACGTGCCCGCGATTCCGCGGTCCGTGACGTTCGTCCCGAGCGCGAACCTCATCGCTTCGCCCGTGGTCGAGCCGTGGGTGACCCGCGCCGACGGGACCTTTCTGCTTTCGCCGGCGTCGCCGGGCCGATTGCGCCTCATCGTGCACCATCCGCAGTTCGTCGATATCGAGAGCGACACGGTCACTCTTGCGC
>JBAULD010000401.1:0-2175 GCA_049578005.1 Polyangiaceae bacterium | reverse complement strand
GATCGGGGTGCGCCGCGAGATAGAGCAGAAGGCGTAGCGAGTAGTCGGAGAAGAGCGTGAGGCGCATGGCAGAGGCATTGACCCGCAGAGCTGAACGTTGTACTCAGGATACACCTTTGGTCACCCGGCGTGAAAGGAGCTCCCGTGAGCACACTCTACGAACAACTTGGCGGCGCGGCGGCCGTGGACAAGGCCGTGGACATTTTCTACCGCAAGATGTTGGGCGACCCGCGAACGTCCAAGTACTTCCAAGCGGTGGACATGGAGCGTCAGGCCGGTAAGCAGAAGGCATTCTTGACGATGGTGCTCGGGGGACCCAATCACTACACGGGCCGCGACATGCGAACGGCGCACGCCCCGCTCGTGAAACTGGGACTGTCCGACGTCCACGTGGACGCGGTGATCGAGCATCTGGGGAGTACTCTGAAGGAACTCGGCGCGAATGACGCACAGATTGCGCAAGTCGCCGTCGTCGCCAATTCCGTTCGAAACGACGTACTCGGACGGTAATTGCCTCGAGTTCTGTGCGACGGACGAGCCGTGGAGGTTCGGCCGGGACAACGACTGCTCGAGGCCCTGCTCGAGGCAGGGTTTCCCGTTCCGAGTTCCTGCCGGGTCGGTGCGTGCCAGACCTGCTTGGTTCGGGCGACCGTCGGCGCCGCGCCCGCTTCAGCCCAGGCCGGCCTCAAAGACACGCTGCGCGCGGAGGGGTATTTTCTCGCCTGCGTCGCTGAGCCGGAGGCGGATCTCGAAATCACGCTTTCGGCCTCCGCCTCGCTGGAAGTCCCGGCGCAAATCGAGGCCGTGGAGCTCTTGGCCGCGGACGTCGTGCGCGTGCTCCTGCGGCCCGACCGACCGCTTGCGTATCGCGCCGGGCAGTTCGTCACGCTGCTGCGGGCCGACGGGCTCGCGCGCGCGTATTCGTTGGCGAGTCTTCCCCCGTCACCCGGCGATAGCGACACGGGGGCCCTCGAACTGCATGTTCGTGTGTTGCCCGCCGGCCGGATGAGCAGCTGGCTCGCCGGCCCGGACGCTCTCGGCGCTCGCGTGCGACTTCGAGGACCCGCGGGCAACTGCTTCTACGTCCCCGGCAACGCGGCGCAGCCACTGCTGCTGGCCGGGACGGGAACCGGACTCGCGCCGCTTTGGGGAATCCTTCGCGACGCACTGCGTGCCGGTCACACGGGACCGATCGCGCTGTGGCACGGCGCCCGGGTTTCCACGGGGCTGTACTTGGTCGACGAGCTGACGGACTTCGCCCGCCGCCACCCGCAGCTGGATTACCGGCGATGCGTGCTGGAAGGACCGGACGGCGATGGCGCGGTCCAGGGACGCCTCGACCAACGGCTCCTCGAGCAAGGCTCGTTCGCGGGTCGCCGGGTCTACTTGTGCGGGGATCCCGACTTGGTCGTTGGACTGAAGCAACGTCTATTCCTCGCGGGAGCGGCGCTCGCGGACATCCACGCCGATCCCTTCTTCACGGCGACGGAGGGGTCACCGTGGGGCGGATAGTTCGATAACGTAGGCGGATCGGGGCGTCGAACCGATGCGGCGACCCTTCCGGGAGCCTCGCGCAACCTGCGCACGGCGCTGGCGCCGACTGCGCAGCGAAACGCGCAGCGACGACCGGAATCCGGAGAGCGACCCTACGACAAGAGCACGGCGAGCGATGAATACGCTCGCGTAACTGCCCTCGCCGCCGATCGGCACGCTGTTCGCTCTTGTCCCTCGCCGGCATCAGATTCAACGCCTCGAAAGGACAACACGATGAGAACCGCATTGCTGACCGTTGCCGCGACTCTTGCCTCCGTGAGCGCCTTCGGCGCGTGCGGAGGAAACGCAAACAACGGTGCGCAAGGGTGGGGCGGCAGCAGCGGCGGCACCACCAGCAATAACGGCGGCGGAAGCAACAGCGGAACGAACGTTGGAACGAACGGCGGCAGCGCCGCCTCCGGAAGCAGCGGAACGAGCAGCGGCGGCGCTGCCAGTGGAAGCGGAAGTGGCGCCTCGGCAGCCGGAGCCTGCGGCCAATGCGCGACCGACTCGGACTGTCAGTCGTCGTGCGGAGACGGTGGACTCTACTGCTGCTACGTCGCGACGCCGGGCAGCATGGGCACTTGCTATAGCTGGACGTCCGCCAGTTGTCCGGCCTCTTCGAGCGGCGGAAGCAGCAGC
>JBAULD010000400.1:0-3813 GCA_049578005.1 Polyangiaceae bacterium | reverse complement strand
CGGTTACGGCGTCGAAGTCCTGCTGTGTGTATTCGAGAAAGGGCTTGCCTATGAAGATGCCGGCGTTATTGACGAGTGTATCCACACGGCCAAAGCGCTCCTTCGCGGCGAAGACCACCTCTTGAGCGGTCGCGCGCTCTCGGATGTCGCCAGCGATCGCGAGCACCCGCTCGTCCTTTGACGGCGCTATCGTTCGCGACGTGGCGACGACGCAAAAGCCCCGCGCGCGGTAGCCTTCAACCAGTGCGGCTCCGATGCCGCGCGATGCGCCCGTGACGATCGCCACTGGCTGTGCGCTCTTCATCGCCCCCCTGCTCGGCTCAGTGTCTCTTTCCTTCTCCTGGGACGACAAACCCATGGCTTTCGTGCCTCTGATGGGCGGTCGCAGAATCCGTGCCAGATGGCCTCTCCGATTCCGAAGTCTGCAGGCCGCCGGGTCGGAGGTCGGAAAGTTGCATTTGAGGCTGGCCTTGTCTGTATCCGCGGGACGACACGTATTTCGATTGGGCGAAGGGAGTCCGCGAGTGACCGGTCGCTCCGCCGGCGTCTGAAACCATTCGTCCAGTTAGGGCACGAGCTCGGGCAGCGGCCCGCCATTGGCCAAGCCAAAAGTGTCCTGCATGATCCCATGCGCCTGCAGGATCGAAATGAAGACCTGCCCGGTGTTCTGCTTGGGGTTTCGTGGTCCGACCTCGACCGTGCGCGGAAGCGTCAGGCTGGGCGTATAATTGATGTGGCGCCCGTCGATCTTCAATGCCCCGCTGGCGCCCCCGGCGAGTAGGACGGGCATGTCCCAGTGGTTGCCGGTTGGGCCGTCCGCGACATCGCAGCTCATATAGAACGTCGTGTGATCCAAGATCGATTGGCCGTCGGCCTCGATGACACCGTCCAGTCTCGTGAGGAGCCGCGCCGCTTGCTGCATCTGGTAGGTATCGATCTCGGTCAATTGGGCCAGCGACGCGGGGCCGGCGTCTTCCTCCGCTTGGATCAACGTGTATTGAGGGGCCGGGCTGCCGACGAGGAACGCGTAGTCGTTCTGGCTGTGGGCACCGCCGATCATGAACGTGATCGCGCGGGTGATGTCGCACTCGAGAGCGAGCGCCATCAACTCGACGAAAATGTCGAACTCGGACGCGAAGGCGGCGGATGCGGTCGGCCCATAGGGTGGAGTTGGAGAGGCCGGCGGTGTGCAGCTCATGCCAATCGCGTTGTTGGCGTTGGTCTTGCCGATTCGTTGAAGGCGTGTTTCCACATTTCGGACCGACGTCAGGTGCTGGTCCAGCTTGAGACGATCCGTTGGGCTGAGCGTGATGGACAACGATTTCGTCTGGGCTACGACGGAATCGAGGATGCTCGTGCGCCATTGATTAGTCTGAGGTAGACCGCCGAACATTTCGAGGAAAAGCAATGCCGGGTCACCGGTGCAGGGCATCGCCACGCCCTTATTCCACGAGATCATGCGCGAAAAGTTGCAGTTGACCAGCGCGCAAAGGCCGTTAGGGACTGAAGTGCCGATCTGCAACCCCGTCGGTAGTAGAGGCGCGCCGCAGGCGGGGTCGTTCAATACGGGGAGGAGCGCTTGATCGAGGCTTGTCCTGGTGGGATCGGTTCCGTAGCCGCTGACCGGGATCATGTTCAGAAAGCACCCCGTTCCCGCGGTGTAGTTGTCCGTGACGACGGGCGCCGGTGGCGGCGGGACGGCGATATCCTGGTGGTCGAGCCCGGTCAGGACGACCACTTTGTTTTGAATGGGAGCGAGCGGCGCCAAGATCGGGCTCGGAGCCCAACCCATTCCCGTGGTCGGCGGCGTCCAATTGTTCATGACCATGCCGTTCGGGGCGAACCAGGCCACGAAGCGGCGTGGCGGTGTGCATACGGCGGCGCCCGCCCGACGCGACCAGAGAGCCGAGGGCAAGAAGGGCAGCGCGACGGTCACGCCCGCTCCGGCTAGAAACGATCGACGCGATGGTCGTGGGCTCATTGGCTTCTTTTCCTTTTGGATGCTCGTGGAGAATGCGCGTGAGGGATCACGGCGAGAACACGAGGGCCGCTGCGCACGCGGGGATCGCCGACATGCCGCTGCCCCCTCCGCCTGCCTCCGCGCCTGCGTCGCCGCTTGTCCCGGCGCACGGAGAGTTCAGGATAGCCGCGAGGCATTGCGCGTATCCCTGCCCGACTGCCGTCGCCAGCAAACAAGGCAGCCCGTCCTGCAAGTCTGTCGTGAAGTCGTCTTCGCAGTTCTGAACGTCGCCGCTCGATGGAGCCCCACCGAGACACTGAATGCTCTGCGCGCAGAGCGCGTCGACGAGGGCGTAGCATTGCGACTGCGCATCGCTGAGAGGAGTCGCCGTGATCGGCGGAAGGCACGATTGCGGCACGGTCAGACCGCCGCCGGGAAGCAGTGTCCCGCATGTGGAAGACTGCGCGTCCTGGAGGCACGGGGAGAAGTCTTCACCGTTGGCCAAGTCGCAGTCGAACTCTCGGTTCAGCTGCGATTCGCAGTTGGCCTCGTCCGCTCCCGTGATGCATTGCGCGCCGCGCGCGCACACCGTCGCTGTGACGAGGTTGCAGGCCTGCACGGTCAATGGCGCTACAACCCCGCCTTCGCCGCCGGCGTTGGCTCCCGTGGTCGTCACGCCGCCACCCTTCGGGGGGAACCCCCCGTCTGCGTCGTTGGCAGCGCCGGAGCCGCCGCCCACGTCGGCGTCCGCGCCGGCTTCGTCGGCGCTTTGACTGGACGGTCCGCGAATCGACGCGTTTTGTCCCGCGTCCGGGAGCCCCTGCGCGTCCAGATCGTTCGGAATGAACGGGCCCGCCTCGGAGGTCGGGCCGCCGAGAAAGACTTCTGTCCCGCACCCCGGCAGCGAGGTTGCGATGCCACCGGCAAGCATGGCTGTGCGCATGACCCATCCCATCGCGAACCTCCGTCGAGCGAATCTGGCTGAGAATGGCCGCGCGTCGCGCGTCGGATCACGGATTCGACTTCGAGAGCAGCCACTGGATGCGGGGCGCGTACGGGCTCTTCGGATTGCTCGTGAGAAATGCGTCGGCGACGCGCTTCGCGCCGAGCCGATCGCCGCTCTTCACGAGGACTTCGACGCGGAGCACCGCCGCTTCAGGGGCCATTTCCCCGCGCGGAAAGCGAGCCTCATAGTGGTCGAGCAGATCGAGGGCTCTCCTTGTGTCGCGCGAGTTCAGGGCCGCGCGCGCCTGATCGATCGTCTCTAGCTCGGCGTGCAGCCTCGAGCCGATCGGGAGGGGTGGTTCTGCGGGTGCGGCGGGAACCGCGAGGACCACCGGTAGCGGGTTGAAAGGGTGTTTGTCCTCGGTTGGGGCAGTAGCAACAGCCTCCGAGGGTCTGCTGGTCGCCGATTCGATGTGAGACGCAGGCCTTGCCGGCTCCCGAGCGGGTCCTTCGTTCGATGGCGTGGCGATCGCGGCGGCTCCGCCAAGACGCACGTTCGACGGGTCGACAAGCGGGGGCAGCGCGGGCGGCGCAATCAACACTACGGGCGACGGCGGGTCGCCCTTCCGCGCGGCCGGGGCCGAAGTCTGCTTTTGGGCGACCGCGCGCGCGGGGACAGCGTTGGCCGCCTCGACCGCGCTCGCACTGGCTTGCTCGTTCACCCTGTGCAGCACCGCCGCGCCCGTGAGACCGCCTGCGCTCGCCACGCCGAGAACGGCGATCCACTTGGCCGCGGCGATCGAACCGATCTTCGTCGCCGCCGCGGCCCCCTCGGCCGCCGCTCCTGCCGTCGCCAGGCCCGACGCCGCCATCGCTCCCGACGCCACGACCATCGCGCGCTGCTTGGC
>JBAULD010000399.1:0-2368 GCA_049578005.1 Polyangiaceae bacterium | reverse complement strand
GGTCCTTTCACCGAACGGACAGCTTGCCGCGCGGTACTCGAGCACGACCCTGACTCTCGACAATCCCGCGTCGCTCGTCTTCATCGGCGATGAGCTTTATTTCACGAACGCCTCGATATTCGACGGCGGCGGGAACTCGGCGATCTTCGTCCTCGAGGCGCCGCTCCCGGGACTGCCTCCGCTCCCGCTCTGATGATCCCGACGCGGACTCTCGCCTGACACGAAGAGCCGCAGAGGCCCGTCGCCTCTGCGGCTCATTTCTTCGCACGGCCGCCCCTTACGCCACGAGCTGCGAGATGACGCCCTGGGTGAGGCTCGGGTCGCCGAAGTTCGTCGTGGGGACTCCCGCCGCGGTGAGAAGCGTGTTCAACATCTGGTTGGTCGTAGCGCCTGGGCTGCCGAGATCGACGAACTGACCCGTCTTCAGGTAGCTCGTGCCACTGTTCGCGATGACCCACGGCACGTTCGTGTACGAGTGGGCCCCGTTGGCTATTTGATTGGTCCAAACGGGCAGCCCCATGTCGAGCAGCGTGCCCGTCGGCGTACTGACGGCCTTCAGTCCGTCGAGGAACGTCTTGAACATGTCGAGGTGCGTCCGGACGATGCGGTCGTGCTTCTGAACTGCCCCGGTCACGCCTCTGTGAGAAATGAGGTGAAACGTGGTCCCGCCGTCCTGGGTGAACTCATGGTCGTCCTCGCGGTCGCCGACCTTCAAGGTGATGGCCCGCGTGTAGTCGGACGAAAGCGCGAACACCATCAGGTCCATGTGCAGCTGGATGATCGCCAGATGGTTGGTCATGTCGTAAGGAGCGGGGTCCACCGCTTGCATCTGCGTGACCACGGTCGGATCCAGCTGCGCCGAGGTGACCTGGACCTCGATGTCGCGAATCGCTGCGAAATGCTGATTCAGCCTTTGCACGTCCGCGCTCGACAGATCGGTCCTCGCCAAGAGCGCCTGCATCTCGCCGCGAACGAGGTCGTTCACGCTCTTGCGGCGCGACGCGATCTGCTGCTGCGCAGCCGCGCTCACATTCGCGCTCGACCCGTTGCCGACGATCTGAAGGTAGGCCTGATACGGCGACGGCTGCGGCGACCGAGGTTGGGAGGGACCGACGTACGAGACGTAGCCGGGCACGTCGAAGCCCGTTCCCCCCGGGGAGTAACGGCCCGCGTGGAGGCAAAGCGGATCGACGTTGCCCCCCACGTTCATCTTCTGGGCGATCACCGTGTCGGCCGATACCCCCGTTGACAGCGTCTTCGGCCCAGACCCCGTGATGGTGTTCCCCGTGAGGACCTGGGCGTCTCCGCCCGCGTGCTGACATCCCAGCGCGGCGTGCGCGTGGCTGACGCCGCGAACGACGAGAAGTTGCGGCCCGTACGCAGCGAGCTCCCCAATCTCTCGACCTGCCGCCGGCTGCCCCGAGTCGGCGGTGAGGCTGGCGACAGTCAGCGGCCCGGCCGCCGAAGGCCAGAACCACTCCGGGTCCGTGCCTCCGCCGATTGCCGATCCTGCTTGAACGACACCGTTTGCATGGACGACGACGGCCACATAGGGCGAACGCACGGTCGTGCCCGCCCGCGCCGATCGGGGCATGAATGCGTCGAGCAGGGGCAGGCCCAAAGTCACGCCGCCGATGCCTCGGAGCACCTCGCGACGTCGCATTGAAAGCGGCTTTCGTGAGCTCATGTCATTGCACCTGCGGCGAGCGCGCCAGGAAGTTGTCGTCGGTGGCGATCGACAGAATCAGATTCTTGACCGACATGCGGCCGTCGAGGGACTCCTGTGCGAGATATCCAAGAAACGGCGCGTCGCCGGGCAGAAGCGCGCCCGACGTGTCGTCCGCGACTGGACGCCCGTAGAGATAAGAGGCCCAATTCTGGACGTAACACCCGTGAACTTCCGGGGCCTTCGAGATGACGTTCGCGAAGTCGATCGCGTTCTTGAAGCTTTGCGTACCGTACGGCTGCGAAAACGTGTAACTGCTCGCGGCGTTCACGGGCTGCCCCTGGTCGGTCGTGCGATACGCGCCGATCGCGTCGTAGTTCTCGAAGGCGAAGCCCGGCGGGTTGATGAGCGTCGCGTGGCACGAGGCGGCGCACGTTCCCGCGCCCGTGAATCCGTCGACGAGCTGACGGTCGGTCTCGCCCGGCGTGATCGGAGGCAGGGGCTTGGCCAGGGGCGACGGCGGCGGCAATACGACGCAAAAAATCCGCGAGTTGACGAACGCTCCCCGCAGGATCGTCGAGATGCTGTCCGTCGTCGCTTCCGCCGCCAGAAAGCCGAGCTGCGTCAGGAGCCCGGCGCGCTGGGTCGGATCGAGATTGACCTGCGTGAAAGCGCTCGTGAACGAACCGCTCAGGCCGTAGG
>JBAULD010000398.1:0-6167 GCA_049578005.1 Polyangiaceae bacterium | reverse complement strand
CGCTGGTGGTCTGTCGGCAGCGAGCGGCGGGGACGACGCCGGTGGGTCGACCGCCGGTGGCGGTGAAAGCGACGCGGGCGAGGTGACGAGCGGGGTCGGCAAAGACGCCGCCCAAGGGGGCGCTGCCGGTGTGACGAGCGGCGTCAATGGCAGTGACGCAGGCGAGGTGACCGTCACGAACGGCGGGTGCGCTTTGCCCCAAGGCGGCGTGTTTCGTATCCACTACGTCGAAGACTCGGGCACTACTTGCGGATCGATTCCCGACGCCGTTGTCAACGGAGAGGATGTGGCCTCGGGGCTCATCTGCCCCGGGGGCACCGGCACGATCGTGGAGGACCCCGCGCTGGGAGGGGGATGCAACGTCATCGCGAGCATCAAAGGCTGCCTCGCGTCGAACGTCACGGGCTCGTACACCGGCATCATCGAGCGCGTAGCCTGGTCCGTCGAGTACTCTTCCGCATCGGGCATCGCGGTCCTCACGATCCCGACCGGCAATGAGCTCTGCGAGGGAACTTACGTAGTGACGATCACCCGCGTGGGCGTCGATGGTGATGCCACCGCCGTCGCACCGCCCGGCGAAGCAGGTGTCCCCATCGACGCGAATGGCGCGGCGCCGAGCAGCGGGGTCGAGAGCGCGGCCGCGCCCCCCTTCGACGGCACGAGCGGGAAACCATGCAGCTCGAACGCCGACTGCGGAACGACAGGCATCAACGTTTGCAGCAACACGTATAGCGGAAAGCTCGCCTCGTTGAACGGCGTGACGTCCCCGCAGTTCTGGCCGACGCCCTTGTGCATGGTGCCGCTGCCCACGATGGCGGGAACGGGTAACTGCGACCCCGGAGGCCCGGGTTCCCTCCAATTCTGCGACAGCGCCGACCCGCGCGACCCGGCGTCCCCGGGCATCTGTTTGCCGCTGACGACCCCGCCTCAGGCCGGCGCGGACAATGGCTTCTGTCTTCCGCACTGCTCGTTTGCGATGGACGGCTCCGCGGTGTCGGGTTGCCCGGGCAAAGACACGTGCGTTCCGCTGACTCTCTGGCTCGATCCGATCAGCAAGGTCGTTTCGGGCCAGGGTTACTGTCAGGGCACGTGCCAGGCGGACATCGACTGCTCGGCTCTCGGCGCCGGCTGGGTGTGCCAAACGGACGAGGGGGTGTGCACGAGGGCGAAGAGGGTCCGAACCAAGGCCATCGGTACCGCGTGCACGAACTCGGGGAACGGTGCGACGCCGATCGCATCGAGCGACACAGAGACCGGAGCGTGCAACTGTCCGTATTCCGGGACGACGACGAGCGCGTTCTATTGCACCTCCGCCTGCGTCGTCGGTGGCGTACCCTGCCCCAGCGGGTATGTCTGCGACGCGCTCGTCCCGGCGGCACCCCTCACCTTCGCGGGGACCGCGGGGGACGGCCGCGATGTCGTGCTACCCGGCCCCACGACGCAGAATCCCGGGCTCGCGGGCATATGCCTCGCTGCATGCACGAAGGCAGACGCAGGGGTAGTAGACGCGGGCTCGCAATGTCCGGGATCATCAAGCTTTCCCCCGCTCTCGACCTGCACCGCGCCAACGGAGGCCACTGGTACCGTGGCGGGCCCCGACTGCCTGCCCTGATCGGTGGGCCACATGCAAGGGGCGCTCGATCGCCCCGGGCCAGCTTCTCGACAGCCCAGCCGCTGGTGTCAAACTGCCGCCGATGGGTGGGCTCCGCGCACGGTGGATCTTCTTCGCGTTCGCGATGCACGGGGTCGCCGTTGCCCTCCTCCTCATCGCCGTTCCACGTCGGGCACAATTTCGCTCGAGCGACGCTCCGCGGCCGGCGAGCGTCCCGTTCGACTTCGAAGTTCTCGAAGTGGCCGCAGTCCGCACGAGGCCGGACACAAGACTCCAATCGATCGGAGATGCAAAGACCGCCCATGTAGCGGGCGCCCGCGCAAAGGAGATTGCGGCAGGGAAGGCTCCTGCCGATTTGTCTCGCGATTCGAACGCGGCCGAGGTCAGCTTGGCGCCGGGCATCGAACGTCGTCCGGGCCTTCCTGCCCTCGACCTTTCGAGAGAGTCACTCGGGCTGGACCCTCGCAGCGTGCTCCTTGCTGGCCTCGAAAGGGCAGGGGAACGTGCTGCGTCGGCCCCAGTGCCGGAGCACAACGAGGCTCCAGGGGTCGGGCAATCCGTTCGCGACGCACTGGCAGAGCATGACCGGGCGCTAGGGCTTGGTGCAGCGGGCCCGATTGTCGCGATCGCTGAAGAGGTGGCCCGCGCGAGCTCCACCCCGTGGAACTCGAACGCGACGATCAAGGTCCTGGTCGACGCCACGGGCGCAGTCGCGGCGGTGCGCCTTGTCCGCGTGAGCGAGGCATGGGGAGATTGGGGGCGGGTGGCGTCCGACCTGCGCGAGGCGCTTCGCCGGCTCACCCTTCGCGTGCCGAAAGGGAGTTCCGGAGTGGAGGCCACCATCGAGGTCACTTCACGCTTTCAGCTTCCGAGCGGGCACGATCCGGTCACCGAGGTGAGCGTGCTTGGAGTGCCCCTAAAGAGAGCCCCGCCCACGGCGAAACAGCCGATGCGGGTCGAACTCTTGAAGCCCCAGCTTTCGATCGCCGACGTAGCTCCGCCGCCCGACTCGAACGCGCCCATCAAGCTCCCGGAGAAGCAGTTGGTCATCGGCATCACGCTTCTCGGTCTGGAAATCGATCCAACCGATCTCGCGCCGCGTCCGCTACGCGTGGTCCACGCGCGCGTCACCGCCGAGCACGTACTCTAGGCCCTTTGCTCGCGGCGTCGCGCGAAACAATAATTACCCCTCCCAGGAACGGAACGCCTACGACTGGCCCAACGCCTCGTCACCGGTTCCCCGACAAACGCCATTAAGGGTCCACCGGGCGCGGTCCTAAGGTTGAAGTTGCGGTCGCAAACGCCAAGCCCAACTGCAGTTCTACGGCGGATTGACTACCACGTAGGCCACCGACGATCCCTGGTACTGCGGCTGGTAGTACGTTCCGCCGCAGTTCTGGTATGGGCCGGAGGCGATACAGCCCGAAGGCAGCGTGTTGACCATCGACCCGACCGCGGCGGACGTGACGGCGGCAGTCGCCCCGATCGCGACGCCGGTCGCGATAGGATGCCCCCAGCGATCGTAACCCCCGCCGCCGTACCCGCTGTTTACGTTGACATTGCGGTTGACGTTGACGTTCGTGTTGCGACTCACGTTCGAGTTTCGGTTTACGTTTGTGTTACGGTTGGAGCTCGCGTTGTGGACGCTCGTCTGGGCGGCGCTTTTGTTGACCTGGCCGCCGCGCGACGCGCTCGCCGGGTGTACGACCGCGAGCGAGGTCGTTACAAGCGTCGCCCCGACGATCGACGCGAGAACTGAACCGGATCGGCGCTCTATCTTGTCCATTCGAGGTCCTCTTCTCGGGTAATGTCGCTCACTTGGACGGTCTCTTCGTCGCCGCATTCGCTGCCGGCGGCGCCTTGGCGACGGGCGCGGGTAGTATCGGGACGGCGCTCGCACCGTCGGGCGCCTTGAAGGAGAACATCCCGTCGTCGACCTTGGGCAAGAGATTCCAACTCACGATGGCCGAGTACTGGGGGGCGGTGGGCTCGTTTCTCGTCGTGATCACGACCCTGCGCGGAAGCGGCTTGTCGCCTTTCTCGATCCAGATCTGCCAGTCGACCTCTGGACTGCGAAGAGCAAGGTGCTCACAGTCGACTCCGCCGACGCGGCTGGGCCCGATAAAGCCGGCTTCAATGGCGTTCTTCCCGAGGTCGTCGCCCGTGGCGAGGTAGAGAAGGTCGGCGAGCGGAAGCTCGAGGTCATAGTGCGCCTTCGCCGCGTCGAGCGTCGCGGCGATCGTGGGAGGCGAATCCATCGTCGCGTACAACTTCTGCGCCGGGCTGTATATGGTGAGAGTCTTGCCGTCGTAGAAGAATTCCCGGTTCTCGTCGTCTCCCACGGCGCTCGCTCTCAGTCGGTCGGGGTTGCGCACGGTCAGGTCGACGGTCGCGGACTTCTTGACCTTGTAGTCGTTCTGGACAATCTCGTCCTTCGTCGTCTCGGCGTGGATCGAGAACTCATGGAGCGTCTTCACGAAGGCTCCCATCCGAGCAAGCGACTCCCTGACCCGAGGATCGACGGCCGGCGCGGCTTCGGTCGCCGGCTTCGTCCGGGGATTTTTGGGCGCCGGGTTCGTCGCTTGAGCCACAGGAAGACCCGCGCCGGCGACGAACGCCAACGCGAGCACGGAGGTTCGAGCGCCACTGAGGAGCGTCATTGAGGGCCGACTAGTGCATCGAATGTGCCTCTCGAGCCCATCGTGAGCGGCGCGTTCTTAGAGGCACGCACCCGCAGCCGCTGCTGGGAACTCGTAAATGGGGAGCCTCGTCCCGTCGACGAGCTGCGCCCCCCAAGAGGGCAAAGCGCGTCGGCCACTGGGCGGCGTGGCGGCGCTGCTTGGACGTCGCGTGCCGAGCAAATGGCTCGTCTGCGCCGCGGCGCCCTAGGGCCGCTCGTCGCCGACGCACCGCACGCCTCGGCCTTCGATCGGGAGCCCATGGTACTTGTCGGCCCACGCGCGAGATTAGTGTACACGGGAGGACGAGGATCGCGCGCAAGACGACGTACGCTACGATGACGGTGCGCCAGAGTATTGGGTTCTTGATCTGGCGGCGGAGGTCTTCGACGTGCAGCAAGAGCCCAAGGTCGAGAGCCAGCAGCGTCACGAGCTGGGACGACGCAATGGTCACGGCCGTCCGAAGGATGGCGTGCATGGGGGCTCGCACTTCGTTGCAGTTCCACGCGGGCGGCGGGGCGTTGTCGTAAGCCGTCGGCTTCGCTCGCGAGAGTCTGGTCTTCCTACCGACCGAGGAGCACGAGATCCGTGGCGACTACGGCCGCGGCCCTCTTGGGGCTCTTCCACCTTTTCGGCGAACGGTTCTCGAGATGGAGGCGCGCTCGGCGTCCGCCAGCCTCTGAGCAAGCACTGGACATACGATTTGGTCGGAGGATTAAAAAATGCCTCATTTTCGCTCGTTCGGACACCAACGATTTGAACTGGCGGCGAGAGCTGGTCTCGCCAGCCATGATCTCGAGGATGTCCATGGGTCGGGTTCTGCGCTTGGTCGGGACGATGATGATTGTGGCCTCCTCTGCATCATGCGCAGGGGCGAACGGCGGAGAGCCATCGGATCGCAATGCCGGCGAGGGAGGGACTCCTGGAAGTGCGGACGGCGCTTCGAACCGCACGTCGAGTGGAGACACCTCCTCCGCCAGCGGCACCTCTTCTTCTGGCGCAAGCGGCGGCGGGGTGCCGTCGAATCGTGGAAGCAGCGGGTCGTCGTCGGGCGCCGACTCCAATCCGACATATGACTCGGGTTCCGGCCTCGTCTCGGGATCCATGGACAGCTCCGATTCTGCAGAGGGCTCTTCGCCGGGCAGCGACGCCGCCTCCTCCACCGCGACGAGCGATGACTCGGGGGCGGGCGCAGGAACGTCCGCCGCCCATACGATGGCCGATTGCGACACCCTCGCCGCGGCAGACCCGGAACTCGTGCTTCCGTTGTCGAAGACCAAAGTGACGAAGCCAGCCTTGCCGGCGACACCGACCAACTCCGCGTGCATCCTGTCGGCCGCAGTGTCGACTCCGGACGAAGCACAAACCGCAACCGATACGGCGCGGATCAAGGCCGCATTGGCGAATGGAGCATGCCCAGTCGTCAAGCTCGTGGCTGAGGGCACGAACCACGCCTTCGTCTCCGGTGCCCTCGACATCGTCGGCCCCGAGATCCTGTGGATCGACTCGGGTGTGACGCTGTACGCGTCGGTCAACGCAGACTTGTTCGCCTATCACGGTCGTACTTCGTGCGGCGCGCAAAGCTACGACGAAGATTGCGACGCAACGGGTGGCACACAGTGCACGGCGCTCATCAACATGTCAGGCGCCGGGCCGCAACTCGTCGGGGGCGGAACCATCGACGGGCAGGGGGGCAAACCCATCATCGTCGGGGGCACGCAGCAGACGTATTCGTGGTGGGATCTCTCTGTGGCACTGAGATCCGACAGCGACCCCGATGCAGGTGTGAACCCTGGCAACTGTGCGAGCACGCCCCCCTCCCAACGAGGCGGAAGCGCCCCCAATCCGCAGCTCATCATCGGCGGCGCGAAGAGCAC
>JBAULD010000397.1:0-4682 GCA_049578005.1 Polyangiaceae bacterium | reverse complement strand
GTGATCGGGCGACTGCGCGATCGAGCCATCGCGCCGCCTCCTCCGGGTCGGGGACAATTCGGGCCGCCAGCTCGAAGGCGCGCGCACCGATCGCCGGCGCAGGGTCGGTGGCGCCGGTGCGTTCGAGACTGGCCAGCGCGGCGTCGATGTCGCCGATCTCCGCCAGAAGCTCTCCGGGGACCGTGCCGAGATGGGCATCCGCCGTACCGCTGCCGCCTTGGCGTGCCTCTGCCAGCGTCGCCAGGGCGGCCTCGGCCCGCCCCGGCATCCGGGAGTCGATCTCGAGGATGCGGCGCGCAACTTCCACGTGCCGCGGTGCGCGTTCGAGAACCCCGACGTAGAGCGCTCGGGCTCTCTCCAGCTCACCGGCGACCAGCGCGTCGTCGCCTTCGCGGAGCAGCGCTGCGATTTCGTGCATTCGCACAGCTTCGTCCGCGGGTGCCGCCGCTAGCGCGCCGCGTGAGGCATGAAGAATCCACGACTCCGCGTCGGCGGCAATCGATGTCCAGCGGACGCCCTCGGAGGCCGGAACCCGCGCTCCCGCCTCCGGAAGAAGTGCCCGGGCGAGCATTCCTGCGCCCTCTCGAACGACGAACGCGCCTCCTTCTCGTATCGCATGACCGGCGAAGATCGCGTCCGCACAGCCGATGGCCATTGCCGTCGCCGGGGCCGGCAGGTCAGTTCCCCGTGCGCGCCGAACGAGGAAGATCAGATCTCCATTGTCGGCCAAGACGTCCATATCGAAGGCGAGGACGGGCGCCAGATTTCCTCCCGTTCGGTCGTCGTCCGCATCGACGGACTGCGTCACGCAGATGCTCGCACCCGCGGCGCGAACCCCGACCCACACTTCGGGAGAGCGGGTGCCGACGAGGCCCCGAAGGCGCGGGGCCGCGTAGCGCTCGAGAGCGCGCGACGAGACTTCGATGTGGATGGTTTCGAGAGCGCCGCGACGATGCCGAAACCTCTGGACTCCCCCGGACACGTCGACGGGAAAGCGAATCCCGGGGAGGGTGGCGGTGAGCTCCGTAACGGTGAGGCACCCGACCGTGACGGACCGCGCCAATTCGATGCCCACCCCCTCGCGCCCGATAGCCAGGCGGAGCGCGACATCCTCCCGGTTTCGAACTTGTTTCGGCGTGCTTCGTCCAGGGCGGCCAGCAGCGAGAGGCGGGTGCGGCGCCGCGGACGGACGAACCCGGCGTGATGGCGAATCGGCGGGGATCCTTGGGCGAATCGGCATCGGGGGAACGGTGTATCGAATCGTACCAAGCCGCTCGTGGCGACGCGACTTTGCACCTCTTTGCCTTCGTTTGGCCTCGCTTTGCCTCGAATGGAGGCTCCGCGCTGCGCCGCCACCTTGACCCCTGCAAACGCGCATGTATCAAAGTCATCGGTGGGCGCGCATCGTCGATGATCTCGAAAGACACGATCTCGCTCGTGCGTGACCGAAGCGACTTGGTCGCAGTCGTCTCGGAGAGCGTTCCGTCCCTCAAACGGCGCGGTCGGCGCTTCCTCGGTTTGTGCCCGTTCCACCAAGAGAAGACGCCAAGCTTCCACGTGAACCCCGACTCTGGCCTCTACTACTGCTTCGGATGCAAGGAGACCGGCGACGTGTTTCGTTTCCTCGAGCGCGTAGAAGGCTACACGTTCGTGGAAGCGGTGAAGTCGCTCGCCGAGCGCGCGGGTGTCGCGATTCTCGAGGAAAAATCCGCCGCGCCGACCGACACCGACCGTCACAAGAAAGAGCGCGAGGCTCTCTTCGCCGTTATGCAGATGGCGGCAGGATGGTTCGAGAAGCAGCTTCTGGAGCATCCTCAGCGAGACCACGCGGTCGGCGAGCTCCAAAGACGCGGCCTGGAGCTGGCGAACGACGCCGTGCAGGCGTTTCGGATCGGGTACGCTCCGCCGGCCTGGGACGGGCTGGCGTCCTTTCTGAAGACGCAGGGTGTGTCGCCGGCGGTCGCCGAGAGCGTCGGACTGCTCGTTCCGCGCTCCAGTGGCGCCGGCTACTACGACCGCTTCCGTCACCGGCTGATGTTCGCCGTGGTGGACGTGCAGGGGCGCGTGGTTGCCTTCAGCGGCCGCGCGCTGCCGCCCATCGAGGAGGAGGAACCCGTCGAAACCGACAGGCCGGGGCCGGCGCCGCGCGATCCACCGCCGAAGTACATCAACTCGCCCGAGAGTCCGATCTACACCAAGGGAAGCCATATTTTCGGCCTCTGGCAGGCGCGCCATGCGATTCGCCGGGCCGAACACGCGATTGTCGTCGAAGGCAACTTCGACGTCGTGAGCTTACACGCCCGCGGCCTGGAAAACGTAGTGGCCCCGCTGGGTACCGCGTTCACCGTCGACCAGGCAAAGCTTCTGCGCCGCTACGCCGTCCAGGTGACGCTGCTCTTCGACGCGGACGCGGCGGGGCGCAAGGCCGCGCGCGCGGCCGAGGGGCCGTGCGAGGAGGCGGGGCTCGACGCAAAAGTCGCCCTCTTGCCCGACAAAACCGACCCCGACGAGTTCGTGCGAACCAAAGGCGACGTTGCGCTGCGACACGTCCTCTCGCAAGCGAGGGGACTCTTCGAGTATCTGATCGACGTCGAGCTCGATCCGACGTTCAACGCAGCGGACATGGTCGAACGGGCAGCTCGCGCCACGAGGGTGGCTACGATCATCGAGCGACAGAAGGACCCGATCGTCCGTGGAATGCTGGAAGCCTACGCGGATTACGCAGCGAGCCGTCTCGATCTGGTACGCTCCGCGCCCAATGCCTGGGGCGCGCTCAGGCGAAGAGTCATGGCTGCATCGAGATCCGCTCACGCGCAAGCGCAAGTGCACGCGCGGCCGAGACCCTCCGAAGCGCGAATCCAGCCGCGTCGACCAGGGCAGGACGAGCGCAAGGCGATCATCGGAGCCCTGCTCGATTTTCCGGTGCTTCTGGATGATTCTCAAATTCAAGGCGTTCTCGAGCTGCTCGAAGGAGAGTCGGCACGGATCGTGGCGGCTATCGGGCAGTCGATGCGCATGAATGCCGCCGGCGAAAAAGTCTTGGACAGCTCCGAATTCCTTGCGCAAATGCCTTCGGCGATCCAAGCCTTCGCGTCCGCGCGTTTGGCCGCACCCGTACACGACACGATCGACGAGGCGCGTGCCACAGTGGGCGCGAACGAGAAAAAGCTCCGAGACAGCAACATTGCGCGAGAGGCAAACGAGATTGTCCGTGAGCAGCATCGGATTGTCGGCGACTGGGACACGGAGCTGGAGCTCGCGAGACAAGCGGACTCGATCGTTCGCGAGCGACAGGGCCTGACGGGAACACGAGTCTTGGGCGCATCGCTAGGCGCCCAGGCGCGATTGGGGCAGAAGCACCGAGGGAGCGATGGCGACGAAGAATCGTGATCGGAAGGAAGTCCAGCAGCTCATCGAGATGGGCAAGTCGAAAGGCTTTCTCACCTACGACGAGGTAAACGATGCCTTGCCGGCCGATATCGTGGCCGATCAGATGGACGACGTGCTGGGTGTACTCGGCGACGAAGACATCGAGATCGTCGACGCGGCCACCCAGGTGAAGATCGCTCCGAAGCGCCTCGCCGACGAGCAGGCGGAGCAAAAGGCTCCCCGCGAACGCGAGACGTCGTCGCCGCCTTCGAAGAATGAAGAGGAACTCGACGGCTACTACTCGAAGAGCAACGACCCGGTGCGGATGTACCTGCGCAAGATGGGGAGCGTGTCGCTGCTCACGCGCGAGGGCGAAGTCGAGATCGCCAAGCGCATCGAAACCGGGGAGCACATGGTGCTCTCGGCGATCTTGAACTCGCCGGTGGCCGTGCGAGAGATCATCGATCTCGGCGACAAGCTGCGAAAGCACAAGATCCGGGTCAAGGACATCATTCGTGACGCGGACGACGAGAACGCGGAGTTCGACGAAGAAGAGGCCGATCGCCGCATCTTGCGCCTAATCGACAAGGTCAAGCATCTCGAGAAGGTCGCGCAAGACCTCAAGGAGAATCTGGCGACATGCGCGGCGTCCCGTAGAAAGGCGGTCGATGCAGAGATCGACGCCAACCGCCAGAAGATGGTCGAGACGCTCGAGGAAATGCGTCTGAACAAAAAGACGATCGACAAGGTCGTCGTGAAGCTGCGCTCGCTGATTCAGAAAATCGAGCGCGCCGAGAGCAGCATTCTCGATCTGGCGAAGCGAGCGGGAGTCGACGTCGACCAGCTCCGCAAAGAGGCGCGCCAGTCGCGGGCCGACGTGAACGCGGAGCGCAAGTACCGGCGCAAGTACGGAATCTCGCCCGACGACGTGCTCGGAGCGCACTCCGCCGCTCAGAAGAATCTCAAGAAAGTGGAAGAGGAGCTCCAGCTCGATCTGAAGGAGCTACGCGGAAGCTACGAAGATATTCGGGAAGGCGAGCGGATTGCCGACAAGGCGAAAGCGGAGCTCGTCGAGGCGAACTTGCGGTTGGTCGTCAGCATCGCGAAAAAATACACGAACCGCGGGCTTCAATTTCTCGACCTGATTCAGGAGGGGAACATCGGCCTCATGAAGGCGGTCGACAAGTTCGAGTACAAGCGAGGCTACAAATTTTCGACGTACGCGACCTGGTGGATCCGGCAGGCCATCACGCGCGCCATTGCCGATCAAGCACGCACCATTCGCATTCCTGTGCACATGATCGAGACGATCA
>JBAULD010000396.1:0-14072 GCA_049578005.1 Polyangiaceae bacterium | reverse complement strand
CCACCATCTTGTCTACGAGCGCTCGCGGAGTCGTGCGCTGCGCTCTCGAGTTCGGCCATGTCCACGCCGGAGGGGCGGAGCGGAGGCTGCACAAGACAGCGGTTCGATGTGATTGAAGTCGGGCTGGAGGGGCGGAGCGGAGGCTGCTCGAGACTACGGGTGGGGGGTCTCCGGGGGGAGCGGCCGCGCTCCCCCTAAGGCCACGCCGGAGGGGCGGAGCGGAGGCTGCACAAGACCGAGCCCCGAAGGGATTGAAGCACAGGCCACGCCGGAGGGGCGGAGCGGAGGCTGCACTAGACGTTTAGGCGAGACCTACGCAAAATAAGAGCGACCCGTCGGCGTCGCCTTCGGTCCACACCGAACCGCCCTGCGCCCGCATCGCCGCGTCGGCAAAGTGCATCGCGAGCCCGCGCATCGCCGAGTCGGGAGGCGAATTGCCCTGTTCCTCGCGCGTGGCCGACCGCACGCGAATCACGATCGTGCCTTCGGACAGCGCCAATTCGATTGCACCGCCCCCACGGGAGTGACGCAGCGCCCGCTCGAGGAGTCGATCGATTGCGCGACCAAGCAAGTCCACGTCGCCTCGTACGAATTCCGCGTCGGCGCTCCAGACCAGGCGCACGCTCCTTGCCGCGGCGTCGCCTTCCGCGCGGCGCGTGACACCCGCGAGCAGTGCCCGCACGTCCACGTCCTCGAGGTTCGCTCGCCGTTCGCCCGACTGCAGGCGCACCGCATCGGCCATGTCTGTCAGAATGCGGATCGCCCGCGCGTTCGCTGCGCGGCAGTCGTCGAGCGCTGCGCGGAGCGTGCTCGAAATCGCCTCGGTCGGGAGCTCCGCCAGGACGAAATCGAGGTTCATCGAAATCGCGGCGAGAGGCGTCTTCAAATCGTGGGCGAGCAGTGCCGTGAGCCCGTCGCGCGTGACAGGAGCGTCGCCGATACGTTTGGCTCTCGCGGGGGGTTTGCCACTGCTCAACACAGGCCTCACGCTCGCCGCCATGGAGTCCTCCGGTCTTGCTACGGCCGGGTGGTGCGGTGCCTTAACCCGCAGCTCTCACAGTCTCGTCCCTCATAGGGCATGCCACTCACCTTGGCTAGCGCACGGACACCACGGCGGCCTCCAACAGGGCTGCTGCGCCACTGAGCTCCGTGTGGCCGACAAACGCGACGTCCACAGTGTCGCCGACGGAAGGGACCCTCCCGACGCCGACGCGTTGGGTAATTCCCCCCATCGTGCCGCCCCATACGTGCGCCGTAACCCGACCCGGGCACGGATCCTGCTGACATACCGACGGGACCAACTCGAGCGTCGTCTCGAAGATCCCCTCGTTGTTCGATGTGGAGACGTTCGCCACCCGCGCGATCGCGTCGGCCTTCATCGCCGGAGCCGGGGTCGCGGAGCGGGCGGCCCCCTGCCATCCGACGAGCGCAACGAAGGCCGCACCGGCGGGAACCGCGATACGTAACGCTCGTGCGGAACGTCGCCTCGACGCGAGTCGCAACCCCACCACGGCCATCAACGCCATCGCGGTCCACGCATCGGCGGGGTGCGTCCGGGACCCGGCGACACTCGATTGACCGCATCCCGCCCTCGCTTCTGAGGCGCCCGCGCCGGCCATGTAGAGCGCGTCCAAACCTTGGACGTCGTCGCTCGTGGGGGTCCGGACTGTCGCGTCCTCCGGCATCGTGTAGCCGTACATGAGCGACGACGAGTCGTCTTTCTCGTCTGCCAGCCCCAGCGTGTGACCGACTTCGTGGGACGCCACGTGGACAAGGTCGAAGGGGACGGCCCGAAGCGAGTCGTCGTCGTTCGACGACCCGTCCGTTGAAATGGGCTTGGCCCCGGTTGCCGCGTGTGCGGAAGGGTTCAGCACCGCGAACGCATAGCTCCCGTTGATGACAATGTCGGAGTCGACGATTTCGCCGCTGGAGTCGTCGTAGCTCGTGACAGTGACCGCCAAGGCCTGACCTGCCGGAGCAAAACCGTCCGGGGCGAAGATCACCGAGTTCTGACCGTCTAGTCCCGGCTTCGCTCCCCCCGGGCCAACGGACGTCGAAAGCACCGGACCATTGCCCGCCCTGCTCCAGCCGCCTACCGCGCTCGCGGCTGCGGCTGCGCCGCCGGACACATGCTCTTCGACGCTGGGATCGATCACGTAGGAGACCCGAGCCGAGCTCCAGTGCAGGGTCTGGCCCTGAGAGTTGCGCTTGAGCTCGAACGCTCCGGCGCTGTGGGCCGCGGCGCCGATCGCCGCCGTCGCCAACGCGCACACGATCGCTCTGAGCCCGCCCGACTTGCGCATGTCCACTCCCTCGCGAATGCCGCTCTCCGCTCATCGGAGCGGGTGGCCGTCGCGTGCCTCGCCTCTGGTTGAACGGCGGAGAGGTCGATTCGTTTAGCCGTGCGAACGCATTTGCGGCGGCGGGAGCTCCGAAGGCTTCACCGCCATCGTGGCGTCTCCTACCGGGCACCCACAGAGGGATCGGGCCCGGCCGGATCGGCCATGGCGCTCACCTCGCGCACCGCGGTGGCGATGGGTGAGAGCAGCGGAGCCGGCCAAATTCCGAGCACCAGCGAGAGTGCGGCCAGAGGGGCTAGCGCGATGATTTCCGGTCGCGTTGCATCCGGAAAATGGCCGCCGAATGGCTCGAGGAGACGGCTGCGTCGCCAAGCGGGGTGAACGCGCCCAAGGAGACAGAGGCGTGCGACGCGCATGTGCGCGGCGGCCGACGCGACGAACGCTGCGGCCATGAGTATGGCCAGCACGGGGTGGCGCACGAAGCCACCGAGCAGGGACAGGAATGGGCCCCAGAAGCCCATGAAGCCGGGCACGCCGAGCGAAACGGCGAGCCCGACCCCCGCCATTGCGGCGAGCAACGGCGTCTCAGCGGCCAGACCGCCGAGTCGGGTCAGCTCGCCGGTGTGCACCCGACGCTCGAGAGCCGACGAAAACCCGAGCAGAATGGCCACCGCGATGCCGTGCGCAAACATCCCGGCGACGGCGGCGGCGATGCCCTGCGGACCGAGCGCGGCAACGCCGAAGAGGCACGCGCCGGAGTTGGCTATCGTCGTGTACGCCACGAATCGGCGGAGATCGTTCTGGGCCATGGCGCAGAGAGCTCCGTACACGACACCGAGCACGCCGAGCGCGGAAATCGAGCTCGCCGCCCATCGCGCGCCTTCGGGAACGGCCCCCAGGCCGACACGCACCAAGAGGTAGGGGCCGAACGCGACGACGACGCCGGCGACCATCACCGCTGCCCCGGGCGGGGCTTCGGCGAGGACGTCGGCAAGCCAGCCGTGAAGCGGAACGATCGGCGCCGCAACCGCGACCGCGACGATGAGGAGAATCCACACCATCTCGACGAAGGGTAGTCCTAGGACGAGCCCCTTCGAGGCGAACGACGTTCGAGCAAGCTCGGGAATGGAAAGAGTGTGCGTCACGGCGGTGCCGTCGACCAAGAAAGCTCGTCCCGACGCCCGCGACAGCGCCACGAAGGCTGCGAGCATCGCGGTCGAGCCAATCGCGCCGTAGGTCCCCAACTTGGCTGCTGCACGCTCGCCGCGCACGCCGCCCCAGCCTCCGACGAGCATCACCGAGGCCACGAGCACGAGCTGCCAGGTGGCCAGGAGAAGCGTCAGGTCGAGCGCCAGCACCGCTCCCATCGAGCCGGCCGCCAGAATGGCGAGCGCCGAATAGTAAGCATCGCTCCGGCGGTCGGACTCATGAACCAAAACGGCCACTAGGGCGAGGACCGCCGTGAGCGGGACGAGCACGACGCTGATTCCGTCGATGCCGAGGTACCACTCCGCCCCGAGCGAACGGACCCACACGCAGCGTTCGACGAGCTGATAACCGTCATTCCCGTCGGAGCGTCCGACTTCGGGAACGAATCGAAAGTAGGTCCACAGCGCCAGCGCTACCTCGATGAGCCCGAGGCCGATCCACGCTTTGCGGACCAGCGGCGCATCGTGCCTACCGGTCAGTCGGGACACGAGGGCCACGAGGGGTACGACCAGGGGAAGAACGATCAGCAGAGTGAGCGCGTGCGCTCCGATCCAGCCGAGCGACGTAGGCAGTTGCGCGCGAAAGCCCATGGCGACTTCGCCGGCCTGCTCGTCGTTGGAGGTGATGATCACATGCCCGAATGCCTGCCGTACTCGCGGGTCTTTGTCCGGCATCCACGAGACCACGAGATCCTTGGACGCACCCGGCGGTATCGTGGCGCTCGTGGCCGCTCCTTCGACGAATCGCGTCGACAAGCGCGTCGGTGAGCGAACGTCGTCTTCGTCGCCGAGGAGCGCTACGCGCGAGATGACCAGTGGTTCGGGGCCAGTGTTGACGACCGTAAGCGTCCCGACCCATCCGCCTTGACCGGGTGCGAGCACGAGCGGTCCCGCGCTGCCATTCGGGAGCGACAGGACGATTCGCCCTCCCGGGTGCTGCGGGGGGCCTGCGACGGCTCGCGAACAGACCAGGGTCGCGACCAGTGCCATCGCAGCGAGGACGAAAAGACGGGAGTGCATGGCCCGGTTTCGCCTCAGAGCCCTTGCAAGCAGGCGTGAGCCAGCGCGGCAAAGCCGAGCATGCCGAGAAGTACCCAGGCCACACGGCCCAAGGTCACCCCGAGCACTGGCTCGACCGCGCGCTCCACGCGCACGATCTTTCCCGCGACGAAGTTCGCCGGGGCGGCAACGATATGCTCGTCGACGGCCACCATGACCCATGCCGCCGCGCGGGTCGTCGAGGCAATCGTTCCCGCCATCGCGCCTACGACCCATCGATCCATCCGAACGAGAAGCGCTCCGAGGCGTTCGGGTGCCAGCACGAAGAGCTGATCCTCGATCGAAGCACCGGCGTGCGGCGGGCGCTCGGGCGCGACAGAGAGGGTGCGGGCGCCGGCGAGGTAGAAAATCGCCGTGGCTACGCCGCTCGCGATCATTACGTACATCGCCACCGTTGCCCCCGTCGCTCCGAGCGCCAGAAACGAGAGAGCCGCGGGCGCTGCGCCGACGAAGACCGCCCAGCGCCGAGGGCCGACGGAGGTCGGCGCCTGCCAGCCCGCCGTGAGGAGAATCGCGGCGCCTACCGCCTCGATGGCTATCCACGTGCTCTGCGCCATCGGAAAGAGGAAAGCGAGTCGAGTGACCAAGTACGGACCGAGCGCTGCCGTCGTCCCTCCGTGCGCGAGCGCCGAGAGGGTCGGCGGAACGCCGACCGAGGGCAGCGCTCCGCTCATCAGGCCCGCCGCCACGAGGAACGCGACGAGCGCAGCGGGCACCATCGCGGCTCCGCCGGGACCGAGGCGGGTCTCGAGAGCCGTGCGGACGGGCGCCGTTTCCGGTTGGTCGCCGAGCGCGAGCTGATCGGAGATGGCCCGAAACGAAAAAGTCGGCCCCAGCTGAACGATCGTCACTTCGCCCCCGTCTCCCATCGTCACGCGCCCCAGAAGGTCGCCGCTCGAGCCTTCGCCCGTGCGAATACGCAGCGCGTGCGTTCCGACCCGGACGGGAATGTCCACGAACGGCGATTGTCCGGAGGGCGTTCGGGCGTCGTCGATGAAGACCATGGCCCCCGGCACACTAGAGAACGTGAGTGCTCCCGACGCCGAATGGTCCGGCGTGTCGGCGGACTCCTGAACGACGCTCGCTTTGGCCGTCTGAACGGCCACGAATCGCGGCTGTGGATCCGGCGCGTAGTCGTCACCGTCCCACGCGCCGCCCAGTCCCCAGAAGAGCAAAGTCGCGCCGAGAAGCATCGCCGTCGTAGCGACCGCGCTCCTCGTTGCCGCGATCATCCCCCTCGACGCGTCGCTCCAGCCCGCGAGCCATGCGGCTGCGGCTCCAGACATCGCCCAGCCCAGGGCGACTCCGACGAACCCGTCCGCGGTGAACGTAAGGAGGGCACCGGCGAGCGAAAGCTGAAGCCATGCCCATCGGCGCCATTCGGCTTCTGCAGCGGGGCGGAGCGCCATGAACGTGGCGACGGCGAGGGCGACCAGGCACGCGAGCGCGCAGAACGCCCCCGACGTCGCGTCGAACGACAGGTCGAGCCCCGCGTCGAGCCGTCCGAATCGCGCGCCGCGCGCGAGCGGTTCGAACAGGGCTTGCTCGCCATGGGACGCCCCGGCGAGGACCCATATATGAGCCAGCGTCGCGGCGGCCGCGAGCATCGATCCGCCCACCCCCGCGTTGCGCGCTGCGGCGAACGCTCGCTTTGCGGCTTCCGGGCCGCGGACGGCCGCCGCTCGACGCCGCACGACCACGACTTGCCAGGCGAACCCCGCAATGGGCCAGACGACGACCAGCCAGAGCGTTCGCGAGAGGACGACGCGCTGCAGCAGCGGGACTGCATAATCGGGCATCGACAGGGCGGGCGAAGGCTACCACGCTGGGTTGGGTAATTGCAGCCGACCCACGGAAGACTCTAGTGACAGCCCCTAAATGAATCCGCTCAGGCGACCCTCGGTCGCCGCCGATGTCAATCCATGACGGAGGCGAAGGGCGAACGAGATCGCCATCAGAGCCACGGCTGCGACCAGCGAGAGGCTCGTAAGGAGCTGGGACGAAGGACTCGGACTCCACCACGTCCAGGCGGCGGTAGAGGCCAACGCGCCCACCGCGACAACGCCGAGCCGCAACCAGGTCGAGTGGGTTCTCGGCGCATCCCAGGTTGGGAGCGCCCCCCAAGACCAAGCCGTGATCACGATCAGCCACCAAGTCTTGACGAGCAGCCATGCCGTCCCTGCGAGCTCGACGGCCGGTCCCGCCGCGTCTCGCTCGAGCGCCAGGCCGGGAAGGTGCGAGCCACCGAGAAAGAGCGTGCTCGCGAGTGCGGCCATCACGCAGTGATGCGCTCGACACACGACGCGAATCCATGGCCCAAGCGGGGCGCGCGTCGAGCCTCCTCCATCGAGGAGCCGCGACAATCCGCGGTCCGGTGGGGGCAGCGTGGAGGCGGGCTCGATTCGCGTACAAGAGAGGAGCAATCCGATCGCGGCCAGTGCCCCCGGGCTTCGGAACGCCAACCATTCCCATGGCCAACCCCCTTGGGCGCGCTCGATCTCTTGGGCGCGGAGCGAGCCCGTGGTCAGCACGACGCTGGCGACGGCTATCGCCGCCGGAACATGCTGGAGCGCAACGCGCATCGCGGCCCGCACGCCCCGCCACGAGCCGTTCACGACGAACGCGGCCACTGCCAGCGAAGTGGCGGCCGCGACAAAGATCACCCCCACATCGAGGCTCGCGGCCATTCCGGATTGCCCGAACGAAAGGGCGCCGAGCAGCGCGCACGCAGCCAATGCCGCCTCCGCTGGCGCTTGAAGCGGCAGGGCTGCGCGACCAACCGCTCCGAACGTTCGCAGCAGGCGCCGCGTCTCCGACCCTCGGTACCTTGATTCCAAACGGGACGCGGCGGCCGCTCGCGCCGAGAAGACCGTGCCGGCGCGTTCGCGGACCCGCGCGACGACGCGCTGAATCGCCGCCGCAGGAGCGGCTCCAGTCGGCGCCGCGAAGAGCAAGACGACGCCAAGCGCGACGACGCCGATCAATGCGGCGGCAATGCGCGCCGCCGGGGGGGAGCGCCGAAACCCATCGAGCCCGACGACGTGTGTGGACGCGACCCCGCTCGGCTCGGCGCGCGCTTCGATCGTAGCCACGTGCGCTCCCGGTGGCGGCACGATGTCCGCCGCAGACGCGACCCGGACGCCGTCGAACCGAGTGATCACGTCCCCCTCCGTCATCCCGGCAGCCTGGGCGCGCGAGCCCGGTTTCACTGCCTCGACGACGAACCCCGTGCCCCGCGTGGCCGCTCGAACCCCCATCCAGCCGAGGACGCGCAGCCCCTCCTGTTCGCGATCGCGAATCGCGTTGCTCTCGCTCGGTCGAACGTCGAGGCTCGAGTGTTCCATCACGCCGAACGCGGGCGCCGCTCCGGGTGTCACCGCGGGAAAGGCAACCTCGACGTCGCCTACGAACGTCGTGTGGATGGCCCGGTCGCCCGGCCCCGCGAAGAGCGACTGCATCGCCTCGTCGAACGCGAGCTCGAGGCGCTCGGGACTTGTCGCGCGCCCGGAAGTCACGATTTCAGGGCTCCGCTTCGGATATTCCCCGGGCCGCAGAAGCGTTCCGCGGAACGTGACCCTCGCGAGTTTGCCAGGCGCGAAGCCAGCCCCCAGAATAGCGATTCGATCGCCGACCTCGACTTCGTCCGGAACCAGCTCCCGCACTCGAAGGAGCTGCGCTTGTGCGTTGCCCCGCCCGGTCCCTCGCCCCCAAACGAGGCAAGCGAGAGCGGCCGCGAGCAGGAGGAACGCCTGGGCGAAAGCATGCGCCCGGTTTCGCCGGCGTGGAATCAACACCTGTGGCCGCCTTTCATGAAACATCGTTTTAGATCTGCGCTCGGCCCGAGGTCGAATATCCTGCGAGGCCCCACAGTTGGAGAACATCCCCATGAGCAGCGCACTGACCCAATCGCCCGCATGGCAAGCCGTCCTGCGCCACCACACAGATGTGCGTAACGTGCATCTACGCGATTTGTTCGCGGGCGATCCAGCGCGCTTCGAGCGATTCTCGATCGAGGTCGGGCCGCTCCTCCTCGACTACTCGAAGCACCGGGCCACGCACGAAACGATGAAGCTCCTCTTCGACCTCGCGCGCCAAGCGCGCGTTTTGGAGTGGCGCGACAAGATGATGTCCGGAGAGAAGATCAACCGCACCGAAGATCGCGCAGTTCTTCACGTGGCCCTGCGCAACCGATCCAATCGTCCGATCCTCGTCGACGGCAAGGACGTCATGCCCGAAGTGAACGCCGTCCTCGCCAAAATGCGAGCGTTCACCGACGCGGTGCGCAACGGCCAGTGGCGCGGACATACCGGCAGCCGCATCACCGATGTCGTCAACATCGGCATCGGTGGAAGCGACCTCGGTCCGACCATGGTGAGCACGGCGCTCAAACCGTATTGGCAGGCCGGAATGCGAGCGCACTTCGTATCGAACGTGGATGGAACGCAGCTGGCCGAAGTGCTGCGCGAAGTTTCTCCCGAGCAGACTCTCTTCGTCGTCGAAAGCAAGACCTTCACGACTCAGGAGACCTTGATGAACGCGCGCAGCGCGCGCTCGTGGCTCGTCGAGAAGCTGGGCACCGAAGCGGCCGTGCCGAAACATTTCGTCGCCGTGTCCACGGCCAAAGCAGAAGTCGAGAAGTTCGGTATCGACCCTGAAAACATGTTCGTCTTCTGGGACTGGGTCGGGGGGCGCTACTCGCTTTGGAGCGCCATTGGGCTTCCGATCGCGCTGATGATCGGGATGGACCGTTTCGACGAACTTCTCGCCGGAGGCCACGCGATGGACGAACACTTCCGCTCCGCGCCGATCGAGCAGAACGCGCCGGTAATCATGGCGATGCTCGGCGTTTGGTATGCCAATTTTTTCGGGGCCGCCACCCACGTCATTCTGCCCTACGACCAGTACTTGAGCCGATTCGCCGCTTACTTTCAGCAGGGTGACATGGAGAGCAACGGCAAGAGGGTCGATCGCTCGGGCCACGAGATCGCGGACTACACGACCGGGCCCATCGTATGGGGCGAGCCGGGCACGAACGGCCAGCACGCTTTTTATCAGCTCTTGCATCAAGGAACGCGGCTGGTTCCGGCCGACTTTCTCGCGCCGCTCGAGACCCACAACCCGATGGGAAGGCATCACGAAGTCCTTCTCGCGAACTTCTTCGCGCAGCCCGAGGCGCTGATGCGCGGCAAGACGCCGGAGGAAGCGCGAGCCGAGCTCAAGACGCAGGGGCTCTCGCAGGGGCGGATCGACGAGCTCGCGCCGCACAAAACGTTCCCTGGCAATCGACCGACGAGCTCGATCGTGTTTCCCAAGCTGACGCCGGCGACGCTCGGGATGCTCATCGCGCTCTACGAGCACAAGATCTTCGTGCAGGGAATCGTCTGGGATATTTTCAGCTTCGACCAGTGGGGCGTCGAACTAGGCAAACAACTGGCAAAGAAAATCGAGCCTGAGCTCGACGCCAAGGGCCTGGTGTCGTCGCACGACTCCTCGACGAATGCGCTGATCAATCGCTACAAGAGGCACCGCGGCATGGTTTGAGGGGCGGCCGGGTCGGGCACGATAGATGCACGGTTGATTCCCGTGCCCTCGCGAATCGAGGATTATGCCCTCATCGGCGACTGCGAGACAGCCGCGCTCGTCGCCCGAAACGGCTCCATCGATTGGCTGTGTTTGCCTCGGTTCGATTCGGGGTCGTGCTTTGCCGCTTTGCTCGGCGGGCCCGACCATGGCAGGTGGCTCCTCGCGCCCCGCGGCGAAGTCAGGCGAGTCACGCGGGCGTATCGCGACGGCACGCTCGTCCTCGACACCACCTTCGAGGCAGAAGGCGGGACGGTCACCGTCACGGACTGCATGCCCACACGCGAGACGACCCCGCGTGTCGTCCGTATCGTTCGTGGCGTTCGCGGGCGCGTCGCGATGCGAACCGAGATCGCGGTGCGATTCGACTACGGGTCCGTCGTCCCCTGGGTCCGCAACGCGGGTGATGGGATCCGTGCCATTGCAGGGCCGAACTGCTTGCGTATCCGCGGCGACGTCCCGCTTCGCGGCGAAAACATGCGGACGGTGGCAGACTTCGAAGTCGCCGAGGGTGAGACGGCTTCCTTCTCGCTCACTTGGTACCCTTCTCACCTGGACGAACCGGACGACATCAAACCATCGATCCTCGTCGAGAAGACCGAAAGAGCCTGGCGTGATTGGGCGGGTCAATGCACGTACGAAGGCGAGTGGCGCGACGTCGTGCTTCGTTCGTTCGTCACGCTGAAGGCCCTGACCCACGCGGCGACGGGTGGGATCATCGCGGCGCCGACGACGTCGTTGCCTGAGGCGATCGGTAGCGGGCGCAATTGGGACTACCGATATTGCTGGGTGCGGGACGCGACGTTCACGCTCCTCGCGCTGGTCGCAGGCGGCTACCGCGAAGAGGCGCGCCAATGGCGCGAATGGATGCTGCGGGCGGCTGCCGGAGACCCCTCCGATCTTCAAATCATGTACGCCGTGGACGGCGCCCGTAGGCTGACGGAATGGCAGGTTGACTGGTTGCCTGGGTACGAAGCGTCGAGCCCCGTACGCGTCGGCAACGCCGCGTCCAGTCAGCGGCAGCTCGACGTGTACGGCGAACTGCTGGACGCCATGTATCACTGTCATCGCGTCGGACTCGCGCCGGAGCCCGATACATGGGGCCTGCAGCAGGCGCTCCTCGAGTACCTCGAGTCGTCCTGGAGCCGCCCCGACAGCGGCATCTGGGAAGTGCGCGGCCCCGAGCGCCAGTTCACGCATTCCAAAGTGATGGCCTGGGTTGCCTTCGATCGCGGGATCAAGTCGATTGAGCGGCTCGGAATGGCGGGACCCTTGGACCGCTGGCGGGCCGCGCGCGCGCGAATCCACGAGGATGTCTGCCGCGAGGGATTCGACCAAGCGCTCGGCTCCTTCGTGCACTACTACGGATCGAAGACGCTCGACGCGAGCCTGCTCCAGATTCCGCTCGTGGGCTTCTTGCCCCCGGGAGACGCGCGCGTGCGCGGTACCGTACGCGCGATCGAGCGTGGTCTCGTGGAACACGGCTTGGTGAAACGTTACGAATCCGCGCCTTCGATCGACGGCTTGCCGCGGGGCGAAGGCGCATTCCTCGCGTGCAGTTTCTGGCTCGTCGACAACTGGGCGCTCGAGGGCCGTCACGGCGAAGCGTGTGAGCTGTTCAGGCGTTTGATTGACCTGCGCAACGACGTCGGCCTCTTGTCCGAGGAGTACGATCCCATCGCGCGCCGCTTCGTCGGCAACTTCCCCCAGGCGTTCTCCCACGTAGCGCTGGTCAACACGGCACACAACCTGAAGCTAGCGGTCGGGGGTGCGGGTCGTCACTGCCGACAGCTTTGACTCCGCCGGACGAAGCGGCGGGGTTTCTCTCGTCCGAACGTCGGCGATCATGAAGCAGACGAGCAGGGCGACCATGGCGAGGCCCACCGCGAGCGTCGCATGAATACTTGCCTTTTCGAGCACGATTTCCATGAAAAATAGGATGACGAGCAGAGCCTTCACGGCCGCGATCCCGAGCGCGAGCACGAGGGACCACGTTCCGAGGTCCACATACGAAATCCCCCAGCTCACGACCCATAGAACGAGCACGGCGAGAGCGGTGCGCGCGGTCCATCTCGGAGTGACGCGATTCATGCTGATCATGGTGCCAAGTACAATAGGGGCCAAAGGAAGATCCAGATCGTGTCCACGAGATGCCAGTAGATGGCAGCGATTTCCACCCGCTGCGGCGCGCGCGCCGAGATTTTCTCGAAGTGCATTCCGAGGAACGTGGACGAGAGAAGTATCATGCCCACGGTCACGTGAATGGCATGAAGGCCCGTCATGAAAAAGTAAAGAGTCCAAAAGGTTGGCAGCCCCTCCACGGCATGCTTCGCAAAGAACTCTCCCTTTCCCCCCGGATAGATCCCCTCGCGGAAATGCTCTGCATACTCGGTGAACTTGATGACGAGGAAAACGCCGCCCATCGCGATCGTGGCCATGATCAGCAGCTTTGCGTGGCCTAACCTTCCTTCCCGAACGGAGTGGACCGAACTCGCGACCAGGTAACTGCTGACGAGAAGGACGCCCGTGTTGATCGATCCGAGCAGTTTCGTGTTGTGTCGAACGCCGTCGGCAAATGCCCCCGGATGCATCGTGCGATAGGTCACGAAGAGCGCGAAGAGTCCCGCGAAGAGAAGGATCTCGCTCGCCAAGAAGATCCACATTCCGAGTCGCGCCGCATGTGCCTGCTGCGCCATCGACTCGAATTGACCCTCGACGTCTGCCTCACGCACGGGCGTCCTCCAGAGGCTTCGTGTAGTCGTAGGGATCCAAAGCGAAGCGAGGCGTCCTTCTGAAGTTGTGCTTTGGGGGGGGCGACTCCGTGAGCCATTCATAAGACCTGGAACCCCACGGGTTCGCCGGCGCACGTGGACCGAAGAAGAGGGACCACAGGAGATACGTTCCGACGAGCAGCATTCCGAAGGCCAGCCCGAGCGCGCCGATGGTCGAGATGCAGTGGAGCACTTGGTACTGAGGGGGATAGTTGAAGTACCGCCGGGGCATTCCTCCGTTCCCCAGCAGGAACTGCGGGAAGAACGTGCCGAAGAAGCCGGCAAAGACGAGTGTGGCCCCCAGAAGCCCGAGCCTTTCGGGGTACATGCGTCCTGACATCTTTGGAAACCAGTAATGGAGAGCCGCGAGAAACCCCGTGAGGGTGCCTCCGACCATGATGAAGTGGAAGTGAGCCACGACGAAGTAGGTGTCATGCCAGTGCACGTCGAGGCTCGTCGTCGCCACGGCGATGCCGGTCATCCCGCCGAACACGAACAGAAAAAGAAATGCGAACGCGTAGAGGAGCGGCGTCTTCACCGAGATCGCGCCCTTGTACAGGGTGAGCGTCCAGGTGAAGACCTTGATCGCCGAGAAGATCCCCACCGCCATCGACAAAATTCCGAACACGCCGGCGTCGAAGGTGCTCATGCCGGCGACGAACATGTGGTGTCCCCAGGTGAGGAAGCCGACGAACGCAATGCCGAGCGTCGAGTAGACGATCGCTTTGTACGAGTACGGATTCTTGTGCGCGAAGGTCGGGATGACCTCGCTGATCACGCCCATCGCCGGCAGGATCATGATGTAGACGGCCGGATGTGAGTAGAACCAGAAGAGGTGCTCGAAGAGGACCGGATCGCCGCCGCGGGCAGGATCGAAAAGCCCCCACTCTAGCCAGTGGTCCACGGCCACGACGAGGAGGGATAGGCCGAGGACAGGCGTCGCCAGAACTTGGATGACGCTCGTGCCGTACATCGACCAGGCGAAGAGGGGCATTCGCATCCAGTCAAGGCCCTCGGCGCGCATGGTGTGGATCGTCGTGATGAAGTTGACGCCCGTGATGATGGTCGAGAATCCGACCACGAAGATCCCGATGACCGTGGGAACGACGGCCGTCGGCGATTGGGCACTGTACGGCGCGTAGAAAGTCCAGCCG
>JBAULD010000395.1:0-1586 GCA_049578005.1 Polyangiaceae bacterium | reverse complement strand
CGAGATTCAGAAAGGTGCCGAAGAACGCGGCGGCGGTGACAATGCGTTTTGCGATGCGCCGCCGCTTCGAGGCGGAAAGGTACTGAGTCACCTGTTCAAGGCGCAAGGATCACCTCCGTGGTCACGCGCGTCAGTATGCGCTAGCTTCGACTCGGGTCATTCGGTTTGACTTGCCGGGATATCGGCCGTTGCGGGTTCGTCGGCGCGCATCGAGATTTCCCAGACCTCTCATGCGCGACTCACTGACACGAGGCCGCGGGACCCGGCGCCAGACACACTTTATTGGCGCAGATCGACGGGCGTACACAGAGCGCGTCTGCGCACGACTGGCCGTCCGCCGCGGCGGCCGCGCACGTTCCGACCGGGCTCGGTGTGCCGGTGAACGACGTGCACACCGCTGAAGCCAAGCATAGCAACGGGCTGGACGCTGTAAGGTCGCAGGGCATACCGGCCGGGACATAGGTCGCCTGATCGCACGTCCGCCCTCCCCCGTCGGGGGACGCGGCACAATAGAGGCCGTGCGTGTCGTCGCACTGGCCCGTCGGGTCGCACAACGCGCCCAGGCCGGGCGGCTGGATGCAATGGGTGCCGTCGCAAACGAATGGCCACGCACACGCCGCCCAGTTCGGGCACGGGTCTCCAACGCCCCCGTCCGCGCCCGTGCATTGCCACTGCGTCGCCCCGGGGCACGGCGCTCCATTGGCTGCGCAAACCAGCTTGCCGCAGACCAGCCCGTTCGCACACTGGCGCGCGTTTGGATCGCACGGATCTCCGGGCTGAAGGGGCGCCCGGCAGGTGCCGCAAAAGGTATTCGCCGGGACGGAGCAGAACCCCTCGGCGCACTGCAGGCTATATGCGCACGGAGCGCCAGCCTCCTCCGTTCCGTTCCACGAACACTCGGGCGGCTTGTTGTCCGAGAGGAAGTCGGCGCAGCTCTCGGCTGCCGTGGCGCGCGTGCACGCCTCCAGGCCGGAGACCGTCAACCTACCCCCCGGAGCGCCGAACTGGTTCTCACACCCTGGAGCCATGCGCGTGACGCACAGGTTTGCATCGCCGAATCCGAGCGCAAAGGCCAATGGATCGCACGCCTGGTATCGTTGACAATACGCATTCGCGAAATCGCTACACGCCGACCCGGTTGCGTCTGATCCTGCGCCGGCGTCCCCGGCCCCGCCCTGCGCGGAGCTTGCCGCCGCCCCTTCGGCGTCCGTTCCCGCCTCGGACGCGGAGCTTACGGCCAACGCGTGGGCGTCCGTTCCCGCCTCGGACACGAAGCTCACGTCCGACGCGTCCCCGGCAGGCTGCGCCTCCGACGTACTGGAGTCGTCACCGGCGGTCCGCGGCCCCTCTGCGGGACCGCCGGACCCGCATGCGGAGGCGCCGAAGATGATCGCAAGGATCCCGGACCGCCGCCACGGCGCTGCCATGTGCGACGACGATAGGCTCACGGCGCGGCATGGGCAAGATCGCGAATGCGGGCTTTCCATCGCGCTCGGCGACCTGCGCGAGAAACGGTCAGAGCACGGAGCGCCGCGGAGCCCACGGATCCTGCTCATCGGTGCGGCGCCAAGGAACGCCAAAAGCGG
>JBAULD010000394.1:0-15455 GCA_049578005.1 Polyangiaceae bacterium | reverse complement strand
GAGCTCCCCCGCGCTGGCCAGCGCGCGCACTTCACCGGCAAGCACCGATTCGAAGAGCGCGCCGTCGAGGATCGAAGACATGCGGTCGTAAAGGTTACGGCGGGAGGCGTGAGCCGACGCGACCGGGGAGGCGCGCGCGGGCAGCGCCATCGGCGCAAAGGAAGGCAGGAGCGCGATGAGGTCTTCGACCCGGTCCTTTCCGACGTAGGCTGCTGCGCCGGCCGAACGCGCCCAGAACCGTGAGCGCTTGTCGCCGGATGCCGTAAGGAGCACGACGGGCACGTGAGCGGTCGCCGGGTCGTTGCGGAGAAGGCGACAGAGCTGCACCCCCGAGAGGCCGGTCATGACCAGGTCGGTCACGACGACGTCCGGCGGACTCGCCACGGCGCGCTCGAAGGCTGTCTCGGCATCGACAGCCTCTTCGACGTCGTGGCCTTGCGCCCTCAGCCGCTGACCGAGAAGCGTACGAATGGACGAACTGTCATCGACGACGAGTACGCGCAGCACGTGCTTGCTCCCCTCGGCCTGTACTCATCGGTACGGTTCGAACGCCTTTCGCTTGAATGGGCGCCCATCGGAGGCGTACGAAATCGCCTGGTGCCCCCGTTGGGGGGCGGCCGCTCACGGGTACGTGCCTGCTTACTCGTTGGCCTTTCATCGAGCTCGGCGCGCAAGCTTCCATGGGTACAAGGGTTGCTCGAGCGAAAAGCAGAGAACCTGCATGGACACCCACCCAACGGCCCCGGCGGCCGACGGCGCGTTCGCGCCCTTCACGCGCGCAGCAGTCTTCCGCCCGCTGTCGCTCAGCGCACGAACCTATGCACGAGCTTACCGGCACGTGCTCTGGCCCACCTGGGAGAGGTTCGCACGAGGTCGCACGACAGCGCAGCACCTCGGGTTCCTCGAAAGGATGCAGTGGCGCTCGCCGGAAGAGATCGAAAGCTATCAGTTGGGGGCGCTGCGGACGCTGCTCGCCCGCGCCGGCAGCAACGTGCCGTACTGGCGCGAGACATTCCGCCGTCTCGGGTTCGACCCCCGCGATGTGGTGCGCCGCGAGGATCTGGCGGTCCTGCCCATTCTCACGCGTGAGATCGTTCGCGAGCGGTATCGCGAACTCGTGGATCCGACGTACGCGACGAGGAATCTCAAGAAGGGCACGAGCGGCTCGACCGGGACGCCCCTCAAGTTCGAGTATTGCCCCGAAAGCGAGTCGTGGCGTCAGGCGGTGCGCATTCGAGGGTACTCGTGGAGCGGTTACCGGCCGGGGCTGCGAGCCTTCTATTATTGGGCGCTGGTCAGCGAGGTCCCCGGCGGGGCCAGCGGCCTGAAGATTCGCCTCGACCGGCGCATGAAGCGCGAAGTGTTCGTCGATTCGATGTGCCAGGACGAACGAGCGCGGCGCCGCGCGCTCGAGCAGCTCCGCCAAGCGCGCCCCGCGGTGATCATCTGCTACACGCAATCGTGCGCTCAGTTCGCTCGCTGGATACTCGACAATGGCCTGCGCGACTGGGACGACGTTCCGGTAATCTGCGGCGCGGAGGCCGTGCTGCCAGCGGACCGAGCGGCGCTCACCCGGGCTTTCGGACCCGTATTCGAGACGTACGGATCGCGCGAGACGATGCTCCTCGCGGCGGAGTGCGAGGCGCACCAGGGAATGCACTTGAGCGAAGAGAACCTGTTGGTCGAAGTGACACGCGGAGGAAGGCCCGTGGCGGCGGGGGAAGCCGGCGACGTGCTCGTCACGGATCTGCACAATTATGGAATGCCCTTCATTCGATACCAAAACGGTGACGTGGCCCGGATGGCGGGCTCGTCGGCCTGCGCCTGCGGTCGAGGGCTTCGCAGGCTCGATCGGGTGGAGGGCCGGCGGGCCGACACGCTCTGCGATCGCGACGGCAACCCAATCCCGGGCATCGTTTTTCACGTTCTGTTCAGCGATGCGCGCCAAGAGGTCGTGCGCCAATTCCAAGCGGTCCAGCGCGTCGGAGGCGACGTCGTCCTTCGCGTCGTGCGCGGACAGGATTGGTCGCAGGAGCGCTTCGACGGCGTCGTACGTCGCCTTGAGCAATACTTGCGAGGACTGCCGTTTCAGATCGAGTACTGCCGCGCCATTGGCCCGTCGTCGAATGGCAAGATGCGCACGATCGTCGTCGAGCACGCGTGAGCGAATGCGCGCGCGCCACGAAGGAGCAGGCCCGCTCCTACGCACTAGCGCGTGAAATGGTGTACTAGCCTGGCAGAGGATCCATGCCCGCGCCAGCCGAACACCCGTACGCTTCCTTCGTGCACCTCGTGCAGAAGCCCGCGCGCTACCTCGGAGGCGAGTTCGGTGCGCGCACGAAGGACTGGGACGGCGCCCTAGCCCGCGTGTGCCTCGCGTTCCCGGACATCTACGACATCGGGATGAGCCACCTCGGCTTCAAGATCCTCTACAAGTTGCTCAACGACGATCCGCGTACGCTCGCCGAGCGAGCGTACGCACCTTGGGTGGACATGGAGGCGCAGCTTCGCGCGCGAGGGCTGCCGCTCGTTTCGTGTGAGAGCGCACGGCCGCTGCGGGACTTCGACGTCGTCGGCTTCTCGCTCCAATTCGAGCTCACGTACACGAACGTGCTAACGATGCTGGACCTCGGCGGAATCCCGCTTCGGTCCGACGCCCGCGGCGACCAAGATCCGCTCGTCGTGGCAGGCGGACCGACCGCCACGCACCCCGAACCGCTGGCACCGTTTCTCGACGCAATCGTGATTGGCGACGGGGAAGAGCGCGCCGGCGAGGTCGCGCGCGTGTGGGCCAAGTGCAAGAGCGAGGGTTTGCCGCGCGAACAAAGGCTGCGGGCGCTCGCGCGACTCGCCGGAGTCTACGTCCCGTCGCTCTATTCCACGCGGGTCGATCCGGACACAGGCTTTTCCGTCGTCGACCGGCCGCTCGCGGCCGAGGCGCCGCTCCCAATCGTGCGAACGATCGTGGACGACCTGAACCGGTTTCCTTTCCCGGACGACGGGCCCATCGGCGGCCCCGAGGCGATCTTCGATCGCATGTCGGTCGAGATCGCCCGCGGGTGCACCGAGGGATGTCGCTTCTGTCAGGCCGGGATGATCTATCGCCCGGTCCGCGAACGCGACCCGGAACAGATCGTCCAAACGGTCGTCAGCGCGGTCAAGAAGAGCGGCTACGACGAGGCAAGCCTCACCTCGCTCTCGACCGCCGACTACTCGTGCATTGCGCCGCTCGTGAAGAAAGTGGCCGACGAGCTCGCACCCCGGCAGGTGTCGCTCGGCGTCTCGAGCCTAAGGGCGTACGGCTTGGAGGAGAACGTCCTCGACGACATCGCGCGCGTCCGAGCCACGGGCGTCACGTTCGCGCCCGAAGCCGGAACCCAGCGGATGCGCGACGTCATCAACAAGAACGTGACCGAAGAGCAGCTGATGCAAACCGCCGAGCGAGTGTTCTCTCGCGGCTGGCAGAGCATGAAGCTCTATTTCATGATCGGTCTGCCCACCGAAGAAGAGGAGGACGTTCGCGCGATTCCGCGCGTCGGCGGCCGCGCGCGCGCGATCGGCAAACGCGTGAAGAAGGCTCTCGGCGTCCCGGGGGCCCCCAAGGTGGTCGTCAGCGTGTCGACGCACGTTCCCAAACCGCACACGCCCTTTCAGTGGTGCGCAATGGATACGCCCGCGGACGTGGAGCAAAAGCAGCGCTGGCTCGACGAAGAGGCGCGGGCCGCCGGAGTAGACCTCCGCGTTCACGATGGCGACACGTCGTGGCTCGAGGCCGTTTTCGCGCGGGGCGATCGCTCGCTGGCTCCGGTGCTCGAGCGGGCCTATCGCGCCGGCGCCCGATTCGACTCGTGGGAAGACCAAAAGAAGATGCAGGTCTGGGAAGAAGCCTTCTCCGCAGAGGGCGTCGATCCCGCCAAGTACCTGGGAACGATCCCCGCCACCGCGCGCCTTCCCTGGGATCATATCGACGTAGGCCTCGAAGACGGCTTTCTGCTCCGCGAATATCGAAAAGCTTACAAGGACCGGCTGTCGCTCCCGTGCGGAAAGGTGGCCGGCGCGTTCGTGCACGCTACGAACCTGAAAGACGCCGCGGCGGACACGAGAAACCTCGTTTGTTACGACTGCGGCATCGCGTGCGACCTTGGGGCGATGCGCGAACAGCGCCTCGTCTTCCTCCGCAAGCTCGGTGCGGCCGAACCTCGCGCGGCCGCGCCCACGCCCACGTCTGGAATGGAGGCCCGGCGCCCGCGTCCTCGCGAAGCCCAGGGCGAGCCCAGGCGCTACCGCTTCGTCTACGAGAAGCTCGGTCCCGCCGCGTTCCTGTCGCACCTGGACGTCATCCGGGCCCTGCCTCGCGCGTTTCGGCGCCTCGAGCTCCCGCTCTTCTACTCGCGAGGCTTTCACCCGAAGCCCGACATGATCTTCGGTCCGGCGCTGTCGCTGGGCGTGGCGAGCCTGGGAGAGGCGGTCGACATCAAGATTGCCGCCGATCTCGACCCCACCGCGCTCCTCGAATCTCTCTCGGCCGGCGCGCAACGAGGCCTGCGATTCGCCGGTGGCGCCATGCTCGGCTCGAAGGATCCCGCGATCACGCGGGTGGTCGATGCTGCGCGCTATGCCGTCGGGATCCCGCTCGTCGGGTTGGCCGGGCGTGGGGGCGAAGCGTGGATCCGCGAACGCGTCGAGCGCGCGCTCGCCGCTCAAGAGCTACCCGTCGTCCGGCGTATCGAAGGCATCGGCAAGCGCGTCGACGTGCGCGGGTTTCTGCTTTCCCTAAAGGTAACGGAACAGGCGCGCCGCGACCTCGAGCGCGCCGGTATCCTCGGCGAGCTCGTGCCGCTCGCGGTCGACGTCGAAGTGCGCGGCTCGGGCGGAGTGAAGATCGCCGAAGTGATCGAAGCGCTCTGCGGAGATCCGGACGTTCCGCACAGGGCCGTCCGAGTAGAGCTCGGCGCTCGGCGTCCGGACGGAACACTGGTCGCCCCCCTCGACCTTTCCGGCCTGCGGGCCGTGCGCGCGACTCGGCCCGAAGCGGCTGCCGCTCCGAGCGAAGGGGCTGCAGTCGAAACAATCCCCGCTTAGAAAAGCTAGAGATAGAAGCGCTCCCCTTTTCGAGCCATATGCACGAGGAGTGGCGCCGGTCGCCAGCGCTCGCCGAAACGATCTGCGTAACCTTGCACACGGCGCAGCGCCTCCGCGGCCCCAATCGTATCGACATACCGAAAGGGCCCGCCCCTGAACGGAGGAAAGCCGAGCCCGAGTACGGCGCCCACGTCGCCGTCGCGCGGGCAACGGATGACGCCTTCACCGAAGGAGCGCAGCGCCTCGTTGATCATCGAGAGGGCGCACCGCATTTGAATCTCTTCGACCGGAAGATTCATCGTGGGTTCAACCCCGAGCACCGCATAAATTCCCGCGTCCACCTCGGCACCGCCCGGGGCGTCTGGCGCCCGCTGCTCGTAACGATAGATGCCGCGACGATTCTTGCGTCCGTGGCGCTCGTCCGCCACGAGCTTGGAGATCGCTCTCGCGGGCGTCATCCGCTCGCCGAACGCGTCGTGCAGCAGCCGTGCGACACGCGATGCGACGTCGATGCCGATCTCGTCGAGGAGGCGGAGGGGGCCGACCGGAAACCCCCAGTCGCTCATGGCATGGTCGATGGTCTCGACCGGGAGCCCCTCCGCGAGAAGCTGCGCGGCCTCGTGCACGAGAGGAGCCAGAATGCGCGTCGTGTAAAAGCCCGGCCCGTCTTTGACCACGATGACCGTCTTCTTTTGGCGCCTGCCGAGTCCGACCGCTGTCGCAACGGCCCAAGCCTCCGTTTTGTCGGCGCGGACGACTTCGAGCAGCGGTATCTTCGACACGGGGCTGAAGTAGTGCATCCCGACCACTCGCTCTGGGACCTTCGCGCCGAGCGCGATGGTCGCAATGGGGATCGACGACGTGGTGGACGCAAGCACACACGTCGGAGCCACGACGCCCTCGAGATCGTGGACGATTCCCCTCTTCAGCACGGCGTCCTCGAAAACGGCTTCTACGACCAGGTCGGCTAGACGCAGTCCGGAGTAGTCGGTCGTAGCCGAGAGACGCGCGAGCGCGTGATCGCGGTCGAGCGAGGCGTACGGTCCCCGCCCCGCCCGGGCGCCGTCGAGCATTGCACCGACGGCCTTGAGGGCCTGCCCTGCCGCGGCGTCATCCCGTTCCTTGAGCCGCACCGACACCCCCGATATCACCGACACGTACGCGATCCCGCCGCCCATCAAGCCGCCGCCGATGATCCCGACGCGCTCGACTTCGCGAGCTCGCGAAGAACCCTTCTCCTCTCCCTCGTTTGCGACCGAGGCCTTCTTCAGATCGGCCGTCGCGACAGAGAGCTCCATCAGGCGGTGCGCCGTCTCGCTCACCACGAGCTCGCCGAACGCTTTCGCCTCTCGCTCCGCGGCCGCGTCGAATCCCTTTCGGCCGAGCTCTTCGATCACGTCGAGCGCGCGTTCAGGCGCCGGATAATGGCCGCTCGTCTTGGCGCGCGACCGCTCTCTCGCCTTGGCCAAGAAGAACGCACGCCCTACTGGGTTTCCTTCGATCGCGAAAGCCACGACGTCGCGACGACCGGTCCGCAGCCGCGGCAGATTGCCGACGAGCGCCTTTGCGCGACGTGCCGCCACGTCGAGGACAATCGCGCGCGCGCAGAGCTCGTCGACGAGGCCGAGATCCAAACCACGCCTGCCCGTGACGGGCTTGCCTCCCAGCACGAGGTCGATCGCCGCTCGAATCCCGGCCCGCTGCGCCACGCGAAGCATTCCGTTCGCCGATGGGATGAGCCCGAGGCTGATTTCGGGAAAGCCAAGGCTCGTACGCGGGTCGTCTGTGGCGATGAGAGCGTGGCAGGCGAGCGCGAGCTCGAAGCCGGCGCCGAGCACAGCGTCGTGCACGGCCGCGACGAGAGGCTTCTTCAGGCGCTCCAACCTCCGCAGCAACATGCCAGCGTCCCGGGCTAGCCGTTCGGCGTCCGTCGCAAACTTGATCGATCGGAGCAAGTCGACGTCGGCCCCGAGGACGATCGGCTCGGGGTCGAGCCCCGCCACGGCGCCCGGCGCTTGCCCTTCCCGCCCGCCGCTGAGCACCGCGGCGGCGATGCTGGCATCTTGTTCGATGCGATCCGCTGCGGCCGACAGCTCCGCGGCGAAGCTTGGCGTGAGCACGCCGTGGCCCTGTGTGGAGTCGATCGTGACGAAGGCGACGCCGTCACGGCGTACGTCGACGGACACGTCGACCTCGTGGCGTGGGTCGATCGACGCGGAGCGCAGAGCGCTCACGGCGTTGCCTCGAGCACGACGGCCGCGCCCAACCCGCCCGCCGCGCAAACTGTCGCCAATCCCAGCCCGCCGCCGCGCCGCTTCAGCTCGTGCAGCACGGTCGTGACCATACGAGCACCGGTCGCGGCGAACGGATGACCGATGGCGATCGAACCGCCATGCACATTGAAGCGGTCCATGTCGACTTCGCCGATCGCCTCGCTCCGCCCTAGCCGCTCGGACGCGAACTTCTTGGACGCGAACATTTTGACGTTGCAGAGCACTTGCGCGGCGAACGCCTCGTGCATGTCGACGATGGTCAGATCGCTCAGCTTGAGGCCCGCCGCGTCCAGGGCCTTCGGCGTCGCGTACGACGGTCCCATCAACATCCAGCCGCCCGGATCGAGGCCCGCGTACGCCCAGGACTTCAAATAGCCGAGGGGCTCGTAGCCCAGCGCCTTGGCTTTCGACTCGGTCATGAGAAGAAGCGCGCTCGCGCCGTCGGTCAGCGGAGACGAATTGGCGGCGGTGACGGTGCCGTACCGACTATCGAACGCCGGCTTGAGCTTCGCGTACGCCGAGGGCGTCGAGCCCTGTCGAACGACGTTGTCGCGGACTATGGCTGGATCGAACGCCGGCGGCGGCAGGACATGCATGACCTCTTCGGAGAACACTCCGCTTTCCCACGCCTTCGCCGCGCGAACGTGGCTCCGGTGGGCGAACGCGTCCTGCTCCTCGCGGCCTATTCCCGCCTCCTGGGCCATCTTCTCGGCGCTCTCGCCCATGAGCAAGCCGGTCGACGGCTCTCGCGCTGCAGGAGGTATCGGCAGAAAGTCTTTCGGCGACAGCCGGGCGAACGCCGCGATCTTTTCGGGGAGCCCCTTCGCCGTGCTCGCCGCGGCCAAGGCTCGGGCGAGAGGCTTGCTGACGGTGACCGGAACATCGCTCGCACTGTCGGCCCCCCCGACCACCGCGACCGAGCACCGCGTTGCGAGCATCGCCTCGGCCGCGCTGGTCAAAGCCTGAAGACTGGTCGCGCAGGCGCGGCTCACACTGAATGCTTCGATGGTCTTCGGCATGTCGGAGCCGAGGACGATCTCGCGCGCGATGTTCGGCGCTTCGACGCTGGGGGTAACCTGTCCGTACACGACGAGCTCGACTTCGCGTGCGGGGAGATCGGCTCGGGCCAGAAGCTCGGTGACCGTCAGTTTGGCGAGCTCCAGTGCGCTGACGTTCGACAACGCCGTGCCCCGCTTCGCGAACGGCGTACGGAGGCCCCGAACGATTGCGATGCGATCCGGGCCGCGAGCGAACTCGGGCGCCCGTCCGTTGGACGTCACCCTCATCGGGAGCATGCTTGCTTGTCCATTGACCTGCCGCCGGGGAGCTCAGGATCGATGCCGGTACTCTGTGAACCCTCTGACGCAAGGTGTCAACCGACCGCGTCTGCTCGAGCTGTGCTAAGCCGCAAGGTCCGAAAGGAACGCGCGTCAATGCCCAACTTGACCGAAGCCCTGACCGACGAATCGAAGAAAACCGCCGTCGTGGACGACTGCATGGGCCTCATCGACTCCGAAGTCGCCGACAAGGGCGGGCTCACGGGGCTGGCCATCAAGGCGGGCTACAAGGCCGTGCAGGGCGTCAAACCGGGCTTCGTCCGCCAGGCTGTGACCGACCTATTGCCGGAGTTCGCTCGCGCGCTCGACCCGCTCTATCAGGAAGCGAAGGCCCAGGGTCACGGCGTGCGCGAACACTTCAACGCCAACGCCTCCCGCGTCGCCGACGCGCTTCTGTCGATAACCGACGACAAAGCGAAGCGCGCGAAGAGCGCGATGGTCAAAGGCACGTACGAAAAGCTACGCGGAAGCGCGAAAAAGAACGTCGAGGCCGCCGTGCCGCGCCTTGGCGCCATGATCGAAAAGCACACGCCGTGAACCTGCGCGACTCGGTACTCGTTTCCACCGACTGGCTCGCCGAGAACCTCGGCACCCCGGGGCTGCGCGTCGTGGACATCCGCGGCAAGGTGCTGCCGCCGGGCAACGATCCGCGATATCTCGCGAAACGGCATGACTACGACGCCGCGCACGTGCCAGGGGCGGTATTCGTCGACTGGACTCGAGATATCGTCGATCCGCTCGACCCCGTGCCTGTCCAAATCGCGCAGCCCGATGCGTTCGCGGCCAAGATGGGTGAACTCGGAATCGGCGACCACACGCTGGTCGTGACCTACGATGACTACGATCACATCTTCGCAGGGAGACTGGCCTGGGCGCTTCGCTATTACGGCCACGACGCGGTGCGAGTCGTCGACGGGGGCTGGTCGCGTTGGATTGCCGAGGGCCGACCGACATCTCGGGATACGGCCGAGCGAGTGCCTGCACGATTCACGGCACGACCTCGACCCGCGCTTCGCAGAACGGCCGAGGAAGTGACGAAGTCGCTGGGCAAGAGCGACGTCCTTCTCGTCGACGCCAGGCCCCCCGAGCAGTACGAGGGGAAAGTCAGCGCTTCGGGGCGTGCCGGGCACATCCCGGGTGCGCGAAATGTGCCCTACGCTCGGTTGGTAGACCCGCAGACGGGTAAGTTCTTGGCCGAAGAGCAGCTGGCTCGCGTCTTCGCGGAAGCGGGAATCGACGTCGGCAACCTGCCGCCCGAGATCGTCGTCTATTGCAACGGCGGTGTTTCGTGCACCGTGCCCCTCCAGGCGCTTCGCATGCTCGGTCGCGACGACGTGGCCGTCTACGACGGGTCTTGGAACGAGTGGGGGAATTTGTAGCGCTTGACCACGGCTCTCCGCGACCTCGGCAGCCTTCCGGAGCCGCGCCGCGGCCTCAGGCGAACTTCACGACGACCGATGGCGGAATACCCATTTCGATGGCGATGCCCCGCGGCTTCATTCCCGCGATTTGGATCCCACTTTGCAGCCGGTACGCTGAAAACAAGGCGCGAAGAAGCGCGACGGTGACCTTGGAGTCGTGGTGCTCGGCAATCACCGCGTCGATCTGTTCTTGCGTGATGCCCGGCCTGGACGAGAAGGTCGCCACTACCTTCGGCCCGAGCCCCACTTCGACGGCCAGGTCGGTCAACGTGTATCCGGCTTCCTGGAGGGCCGGAAGGTGTTCGTTGAGGTCGTCGACGAGGTCTCGCACTCCAGAGATCGCCGAATCTTTGATGTCGGCAATCTTGCCGACGACGAAGTCTTTCATGCTGCCGACTTTGGCCGCCGTGTGCTCACGAACTCCGGCTGCCGTGTTTGCAGCTTCGTCGGCGCGGGCCGCGGCCCTCTCGCCGATTTCGGCCGTTGCGGAGGCGACTCGACCGGAGACGTCGAGGGCGGCCTGTGCCGCTTGCTCGGCAACCTTCTTTGCTTTCTGGATGGGGTCGAAGATCGGGGCCATGACGCGCTCTACCATAGCAGTCGGACCTCGCCTGAGGCGATGAGACGCTACCTGACAGGTCGGCGCATCGCACGGGGCCGGAGCTCCACCGGGCAACGCTAGCGATTCTGCAACGGCCGTGAGGACCGCGTCTTGCAGCGCAGTCGCCGTCAGGCTCCGCCCGATTATCTGCCCGCTCTCCGCGCCGAGCGCGGCCCGCCCTCCGAACGATGTCACACCCGGGATACCCCGCTCCATGACCGATCGCCCTCGCACGACCCCGCCTCGGACGCTGCGAGGCGCAATCGTCGGTTACGGGTTCATCTCCGAGCACGGACACCTGCCCGCCTACTCGCGGCCGGGAGAAACGAACTTCGAGATCGTGGCTGTGGCAGACGTGTGCGCCGCACGACGCGAAAAAGCCCGCGCGGCGCTCCCCTTTGCCCGAATCTACGATAGCCACCTGGCCATGCTCGACGCCGAGCGCGGGCGCATCGACTTCGTAGACGTGTCCACGCCGCCCTCCGATCACGCGCGCGTCACGCTGGCTGCGCTGGCCCGCGGCCTGCACGTCCTTTGCGAGAAACCGCTCGCGACGACCGCGGAAGAAGCACGCGGCATGGTGGCTCAAGCGCGCCAGACGCGGCGCGTGCTGTTTCCTTGTCACAATTACAAGCACGCGCCGGTCATCAAAGCGGTTCGGCGGATTCTGGACACCGGTGAAATGGGTCGTGTTCGACTCGTAACCCTACAAACGTTCCGAACGACTCACGCCAAGGGTGTCGACGAGTGGCGTCGCGACTGGCGCCGGGAAAAGCACTTTTCCGGAGGCGGCATCGCCATGGACCACGGAAGCCACACCTTCTATCTCGCATTCGATTGGCTCGGCGCCTACCCGACCTCGATCACGGCAAAGATGTCCACGCTCGGCAACTTCGATACGGAAGACAATTTCGCCTGCGCGATCACATTCCCCAACGGCACGGCGACGGCACACCTGACGTGGACCGCAGGCGTTCGCAAGGTCATCTACACCATTCATTGCGAGGGCGGGGCCGTGCGCGTGGAGGACGACGACATCGAAGTGGCCGTGATGAGTGGCGAGCTCGCAGAGCGGCAGGCCACGTGGAAGGTCGAAAAGCACGAGGTGGCGTCCGACTGGATGGACGCCAGTCACGTGGGTTGGTTCCGATCGCTTCTCGATGAATTCGCCGACGCTATCCGCCGAGAGGATTACGTGAGCCGAGAGACCGAGGCGAGCGTGCAGTGCGTCGAGCTCATCACGATGGCGTACGTTTCTGCGATCCACGGTTCCCGCGAGCGCAATCTTTCTCAGACCCCGCTGGTGAGGGTCGCGTGACCGATCGCGCCTATTCGCTGGCCCTCGTCGTCTTCGTGCTCGCCGTGTCGGCGGCGTACGCGATGCGCGTGGCGCGGTTCGGCGCGGCACGCCACTCGAGGGTCGATCGGGCGGGCGGCTCGCCGCTACTCGGCAAAGGGCCGATGCAGATGGGCTATTGGGCCATACACCCCGCGGCGAGCGCGTGCGTGGCGATGGGCGTCGGGGCAAACGCCGTATCTTGGGCCTCTCTTGCCCTGGGTGCGTGCGCGGGCGTGTCGCTTGCGCTCGGGCACTTCGGGGTGGGAGCGGCGTTCGGCTTCGTGTCGTCGATTTGCGATGCGCTCGACGGGATGATCGCCCGCGAGACAGGGACCGCGAGCGACGCCGGTGAAGTCCTCGACGCAGCCGTGGACCGTTACACGGAGCTCTTCTTTCTCGGGGGGCTCGTGTTCTCGGTGCGCAGCGACGCGCTGAGCGTGGGCTTGGCGCTCGCCGCGACCGCGGGGTCGATCATGGTCAGCTACGCGACCGCGAAGGCAGAGGCGTTCCGTGCCTTCGTGCCGCGGGGCGCAATGCGCCGCCAAGAGCGCGCTGTGTACTTGGTGCTGGGCGCAGCCCTGACCCCGCTGGCCGTGGGGGCGGTTGCGCGCTGGGGATTGCCGAACTGGGTCGGCCACTTGCCTCTGCTCTCCGCGCTCGCGCTCGTGGCGGTCGTCGGCAATGTGTCGGCCGTGCACCGGCTTCACGCCCTTGCGCGGGCGGTCCGCACGCCGTGGAAGTCCGAGTCGCGCGAGCCACACGGCTCGAAGGAATTACCGAGGGACGCGCATGCTGCCGCAGGCGACGCGCTCCCCTGACTTGGGCGAAGCCGGCATCTGGCAAACGCTGGCCAGGCACCAACTCGGCGCCATGGTCGCGGGGGGTGCCGACTTCGGAACGATGATCCTTTGCGTCGAGTCGCTCGGCGCCTCGCCCGTGGCAGGCACGATCGCCGGCGCGGCGCTCGGGGCGCTGGTGAACTTCGGCCTCGGGCGGGCATGGATCTTCCGGGCCGCGCCGGGTCGACCGGCGAACCAGGCGGTTCGTTACGCGCTCGTCTCTGCCGCGAGCGGGGGCTGGAACGCCATGGGCGAATACCTTTTGCACGACGTAGCCCGGGTGCAATACGTCGTCGCGCGGGCGCTCGTGGCCATAGCCGTCAGCTTGTGCTGGAACTTCCCGGTCCAGCGCCGGTTCGTTTTTCGCGAGGGACGAGCGAAATGACCCGCCCGTCGCACCCTCCAAACCAGAAAGCTTGCATCGCCACGGAAGTGCCCGGTCCCAAGAGCCGAGAGCTCCGCCGTCGCGAAGACGCGCACATCGCGCCCGGCCTTCAAGGCTACGCCATCCTGGCGGGTATCGCCGTCGACCATGCCGTGGGGAGCGCTGTCACCGACGTGGACGGGAACACATTCCTCGACGTGATCGGCGGGATCGGCGTGAACGCGCTTGGACATGCTCATCCAGCCGTCGTCGAAGCAATAACGCGACAGGTCGCCCGAGCGCACGTGGGCTCCTTCGCCAGCGATGCTCGCGCCGATCTGCTGGAGCGTCTGGCCGCGCACGCCCCAGACCCGAGCCTGCACCGAGCGCAGCTCTATTCGAGCGGCACGGAGGCCGTGGAAAGCGCGATGCGCCTCGCGAAGAGCCATACGCGCAAGCACGAGTTCGTTTCTTTTTGGGGGGCCTTTCACGGAAAGACCCTAGGGGCGCTCAGCTTGATGGGCTCCGCTTCGAAGCACGGGCTTGGGCCGATGGCCCCCGGAACGCACCTCGTCCCTTACGCCGACTGCTATCGATGTCCGATCGGCGCGACCTATCCCTCCTGCGGGATCGGATGCGTCGAGGTAGGGCGGAAACAGCTCAAGTCCACCTCCGCGGGCGCGATCGCGGCCGTCGTGGTCGAGCCGATGCAAGGGACCGCCGGGAACGTCATTCCGCCGGACGAATTCCTCCCCGCCGTGCGGTCGGTTGCGGACGAAGTGGACGCGCTGCTGATCGCTGACGAGATGATCACCGGCTTCGGCCGGACGGGAACATGGTGGGGAGTGCAGCACTCCGGCGTGCGGCCGGACGTGATGACGATTGGTAAGGCATTTGGCGGCGGCTTCCCCCTGTCCGGCCTCTTGACGAGCGATGCGATCGCGAGTGCCAAGCCTTGGAGCAATCCGAGCGGATCGTCGTCGAGCTACGGCGGAAATCCGCTCGCGGCCGCTGCCGGAGCCGCGGCGATTCGTGCGATCGAAAGCGAAGCGCTGGTGGACAACGCGCGGGACGTCGGCGCCTCGATGCTCGCCGCCCTCCGCCCCTTCGTGGACGACTATCCGTTCGTGGGAGATGTCCGCGGGCGCGGCCTTTTCATCGGACTCGAACTCGTGCGCGACAAGAAGACGAAAGAGCCGCTCGCGCGCACCGTCACCCGTCGCATCTTCGACGCATGCGTCCAGCGCGGTCTCCTGAGCATGGCCTACGCGCCGAGCTTTCGCATTCAGCCGGCGCTGACCATCGATCGCGCCACCGCAATGAACTGCGTCGCGATTCTCCGCGAGGTGTTCGATCTCGTGAAGCGCGACCGCGATTGGCAGATCGGATGAGCGATGATGACTCGCTTCTTCCACCATCTCCGCTCGCTCTGGCCCGGATGGTCGATCGCCTTACCGCTGCCGTTCGTCGCGCACGCGATATGGGCGGCGACGCGCGGACAGTTTCACTGGGAGAACGCCGCGGTGCTCGCTCTGGTCCTCACCCTCTTCAGCGTCGGCCCCCGGTCGCGGAAGCTGCTCCTAGGCGCCTATCCGCTCGGACTCGTGGGCGTGCTCTACGATTCGATGAAAGTCGTGGAAGACGTCGGAGTGTCGCCCGGCGCGGTGCACCTCTGCGACTTGCGCGCGCGCGAGCTCGCCCTGTTCGGCGTGAGGATGAACGGAGAGCGAGTCACCTTGCACGATTGGTTTCAGGCCCATTGGTCGCCCGCAATCGACGCGGTGTGCGCGGTCCCCTACGGGACGTTCATCTTCGTTTGCGCCGCCTGCGCCGTGTGGTTGTACGTCCGAGATTACGGGCGCATGGTGCGCTTTGCTTGGTGCTTCTTCGCGCTCAATCTCGCGGGGTTCGTCACCTATCACGTGTATCCGGCGGCGGCCCCCTGGTACTTCCACGCGCACGGCTGCAACATCGATATGAGAGCGGTCGCGAGCGAAGGGCCGAACTTGGCGCGCGTCGACGCCTCGCTCGGCGTCCACTACTTCGCGGGTATGTACGGGCGAGCAAGCGATGTTTTCGGAGCCATGCCCAGCCTGCACGTGGCCTACGCGCTCCTCGTCGTCGTCGAAGGGTGGGCCGTCATGAACGTCGGCTGGCGGGCGGCGAGCGTCGCGTTCTTCGCCCTGATGTGCTTTGCGG
>JBAULD010000393.1:0-1832 GCA_049578005.1 Polyangiaceae bacterium | reverse complement strand
GCCGAAGAGCGCGGCGAACGCGGTTGCTTCGAGCTCGTTCGCCGTCGCCAGGGGCGCGTCTACGCCTCGCAGGATCGTCCGCTTGACCGAAGCGATGGCGAGCGGTGCTTTGCTGGCAATCTTCGTCGCGACGCCTCGCACTTTCGGGAGGAGCTCGGCGTGCGGCACTACGGCGTTGACGAGCCCGAGGCGCACCGCCGCCTCCGCATCGAGCACGTCGCCTGTCATGCAAATCTCCCGGGCGCGCGCGACGCCCACGATCCGAGCGAGCCGCTGCGCGCCGCCGAACCCCGGCGTGACTCCGAGCCCCACTTCGGGCTGACCGATTTTTGCGCGATCGCTCGCGTAGATGAAGTCGCAACAGAGGGCGAGCTCGTACCCTCCGCCCAGCGCGAAACCGTTCACGGCGGCGAGGACGGGGAAGTGTGCTTGCTCGATGGCCTCCCCCACTCTGTGCCCGAGATCCGCAAATCCCTTCGCCTGGGGAGGCGTCATCGCGACCATCGCGGCGATGTCGGCCCCGGCGGCGAACGCCTTGTCCCCTGCGCCGGTCAGGATCGCGACGCGCACCGCCGGGTCGCCTTGAAGTGCCACCAGCGACGCGAGCAGCTCCCGGAGCAACTCTTCGTTCAGCGCGTTGAGTTTGTCCGGGCGGTTCAGGGTGATCGTGACGACCGATCCGTCGCGGTCGATGAGTAGCGTCGACATGTTCGTCTTACCTCGCTCCTAGCCCCCGACAATGGGTCGCTTATCGACGGACTGGGCCAGGCGATTGCCCTTTTCGTCGTAACGGTAATAGCCACGGCCGGCTTTTCGTCCCAGGAACCCCGCGGCGACCAGATTTCTCAAGAGCGTCGGCGCACGATACTTGTCGTCCCCGAACTCCTCGTGGAGCACGTCGGCAATCGCGAGCACCGTGTCGAGCCCGATGAGGTCACTCAGCTCGAGCGGTCCCATCGGATGATTGAGCCCGAGCTTGGCGCCGGTGTCGATGTCCTCCGGCGACCCGACGCCCTGCTCGAGCGCGAAGCAAGCCTCGCAAAGCATCGGAATCAGGATCCGATTGACGAGAAAGCCCGGGGCGTCGCGGCTCGTCGTCACGGTTTTGCCGAGCTTCTCGGCGAGCGCGCAGGTCAGCGCGTGCGTCTCGTCGCTCGTTTGAATGCCGCGCACGACTTCGACCAGCTTCATGAGGGGCGGCGGATTCATGAAATGCATGCCGATGACGCGGTCGGGCCGGGAGGTGGCGGCCGCGAGCCGAGTGATCGAAATCGAGGAAGTGTTGCTGGCGAGCCACTTGCCCTCCGCGAGCACGGCGTCGCATTTGCGAAAAAGTTCGAGCTTGATCGCCAGATTCTCGGTCGCTGCTTCGACCACGAAATCACATGGTCCGAAGGCTCCGGGGCCGGGGGCGGGCGCGATGCGGGCGAGGAGGGCGGCGCTCGCATCGGCGGTCATCTTCTCCTTTTCCACCTGCTTTGCCAGAATGCTCGCGATCTTCTTTTTCCCCCGCTCCGCGAGCTCGGAAGTGGCGTCGGCAAGCACGACCTGAAGGCCGCTGGCGGCCGCGATCTGCGCGATGCCCGCGCCCATCTGCCCCGCGCCGAGGACGCCGATTGTCTTGACCTCGTCGAGATGTGCCATGCTCCTCGCCTCCAGGACGGCACGTCTACGGTCTCGCCGCAGCGTGGTCGAAATCGATGCTGCGGCATACCACGCTTTCGCTCTTCGTTGTCGCGGCCGTGGGCGTGGGGTGCGCCGCTCCGGGCGCGGTCGGCCGGGCACAGGCGCTCGTGCGGGAGCATCGAGAGTCCGAGGCGGCGGCGCTCTTG
>JBAULD010000392.1:0-2841 GCA_049578005.1 Polyangiaceae bacterium | reverse complement strand
GCCTCGAGAAGTGCAGTGGCCTCCGGCCCGAGCCCTTTCATCGGATCCTCCATTGATCGTTCGCGCGCATCCTGATGAGGGCTCGCTCGAAGTCTGCACGTGCCGCACGAAGGCGCGAATAAATTGTATTTGCATTGACGTTCACGGCGGCCGCGATATCGGCAACCGTCATTTGTTCGAGCTCGGCGAGAATGAAGACTTCTCGCCGCTCCTTGTTCATCCCGTCGAGCACGGCATGAAGAGTCCGTACGGCCTCCGCAGCTGCGGCCTGCTCCTGAGGGCTCGGTGCGGCGTCCGCGAAGAGGTCGACGTCGTCGCACACTCGCCCGGAGCCCCCGAGGTTGCCGGGCTTGCGCCTGAGCGAACGGCGTGAATCGCGCACGACGCGAGACGCGATGGCGAACAGCCAAGATCGGATCGAAGAGTCCCCGCGAAATCCAGGGAGCTGTCGATGCACGACGAGAAAAACGTCTTGAACGACATCGTCCACGGCAGCTTCCTCGACTCCAAGGCGGCGAACGCTTCGCCACACGAATGCAAAGTGCGCGTCGTAGACGGCGCCGAACGTCCAGGGAAAAGCCCCCTCCCGCACCGACGCAGGAGGTCCCTCGTGGACTCTTGCAGCGGGCGCGGACACGAATGGTAAGTTGCCGACCGCAGGTCCTTTCATCTTCAAAATCGCAGCTCGATTCCCAGTGCGCCCCTTGCAGTGTAGCGCGCCGGTTGGTGGATGAGTCCCTGCTGGTCTCCAGCCGACACGAACTCTGGGCGGCTGGTGTTCAGTGCCGCCCCGACATCCGCGCGAATGGCCCAGACGGACCAGACGTAGCCGACGGTGCCCCGCACGAGGAGCACACACCATTCCGCGTGGCCGGGCGACGTAACGCTCTCGTAGAGTCCTTCAGCCGAAAGCCACGCCAGTTCTGCGTCGGCGCACGCCCCGAACTCCAAGCGCCCGCTTCGAGCAACCCAGCATCCGCCGGCATCGAACGTGCGAAGCGAGAAGTTGCCGCTGCGCGGGGCCGGCCGGGTCGCGGCCGAGTCGAGAAAAATCCCGGCTCCGATCTCGAGGCGAATATGGGAAATCGAGCTCGGAATCAGCGCGAGGTGTGCCGCCACCCCGGGCGCCGCTGCGGGAAGTGTCCCGATGTCGACGGTGGCCGACGCGTCGGCCACCAGAGCGTAGGCTCGCGGCGAATTCGATCTCGGCGTCGGCGTCGTGTCCGGCGGGCGCACGACGGGAGGTGGCTGGGCGGACGAAGGCGGCTCCGGCCTCGCGGCCGACTGATTCGCCTCCACGCGTGTGGGATCGACGGCGAGAGCGAGGATCAGGGCGGTCGCATCCGCAAGCGCGACGCACGACTCCGCGCTCAACGTCCGCTGGCCAGCGCCCAGGGGACCCTCGGTCCGGAGGTCGACATTCCAGAGTCCGGAGGCCTCGAGACGCACTCGAGCGCTCGCCCTCAGGTAAGGCTCCCGAGGAGGAGTCGCGTCCCCGAGCAGCCGCTCCACTTCGCGCTCGACGTGATCGCCGCTTGGACATTCCCCAGGCGCGGACCACTCGAGCGCGACCCGTGGAGACGGTCCCGATGCGCTTGCGGTCGTGTGCGCGAACGAGAGGCTGGCCGTCGCGGCTACCACGCGGCGCAGTCGCCTCCGCGCGCATTCCCTTTTGGTCACGAACGAAGAGATGGCCGGCCACGCGATACATTGCAAACAAAACGTCCGCGATCGAAGCATTGATCTCCGCGTGGCTTCCGGCTCCCATGCGCTATGGTGCGGGCTCGTGCCCCGGTCCGCATTCATGCGCATGAAGCACGCCCCCATCGTGCGCATCGCAATCACGCTCGCGTTCGTGGGATGCTCCGATCCGCGGGTGGTTCTCGGACGAAACGCGACCGACGCCGCCGCTCTCGAGTCCACCGACGGGCCGTCGGACGCGCGGCCAGATGGCGACGGCGGCGGCTCGGAAACCAGCGACGGAAGCGACGCCGGAACCATCGACGCAGGGGAAGCCGACGCGGAGACCGGCGCTGCCCCGAACGCGCCGAGTTGCAGCGCGGGAGGCCCCGGACTCACGAACTGCGGGCCTGGCGAAAGCTGTTGTGCGAGCCTCGACGTACCGGCCGGAACGTTCTACCGCTCGTACAAGAACACCGGCGGAGTGCTGACGGGCGAGGCCGACCCGGCGACCATAACAGGCTTTCGACTGGACAAGTACCTCGTGACCGTCGGGCGATTTCGTCAGTTCGTCGTGGCATGGAATGGGGGCGGCGGCTGGGTACCGCCCACCGGATCGGGCAAGCACGTCCACCTCAACGGAGGCAAAGGATTGAGCGCGACGGCAGGAGGCTACGAGACTGGCTGGCTAGCGTCGGACGACCCATCCATTGCACCGACGAACGCAAACCTGGCGTGCACTGGAGCGCTCGTGTCGAACCTCGCGCCGGGATCCACGTACGCTACGTGGACGCCTTCGGCGGGCGCCCAGGAGAATCTGCCGATCACCTGCGAAACCTGGTACGAAGCGTACGCATTCTGTATTTGGGACGGAGGGTTTCTCCCGAGTGAGGCAGAGTTGGGGTATGCCGCGGCGGGAGGCAGCGCGCAGCTCCAATATCCGTGGGGCAACACAGACCCCGGGACGGACAGCGAATACGCCATCTATGGCTGTTGGTTCAAGAACGACTCCGGGATTTGCACGGGCGTCGGTAGTCTCGCTCCCGTGGGGGCGGCCTCGCTCGGGGCCGCGATGTGGGGTCACTTCGATCTTGCGGGAACGGTCTGGGAGTGGACCTTGGACTCGTATGCCCCGTACGTCACTCCGTGTATGGATTGTGC
>JBAULD010000391.1:0-1742 GCA_049578005.1 Polyangiaceae bacterium | reverse complement strand
TACGTGAACAACACGGGGGCGACGCTGACATTCGGCGAATCGGCTCAGACGAACGTCATGTGCATCTCGATATCGACGATCTATCCGGTAGCGGACGTGACCAACCCGGTCATCGCCCAGCAGTTTTGAGCCCGGGCGGAGGGGGCTGCTCAGTCGCCCCCTTCTCCCGCGTCCTGCGAAGCCGCAGCGTCGGCGTCGACCGCCGAGTCGTCGGAGGCCGACGCGTCCCCGGCGTCTGGGCTGGCGGCCTCGGTCGGGCTGTCGCTCGTCGCGTCCGAGCCTCCACTCCCATCGGCGGCCGCTTCGCCGCTGGCTTCCGAGACGGCGTCGCTTCGTGCGTCGGCGCCGCTCTCGACGGCAGCATCACGACTCGCATCCGACGAGGCATCGCTGCCCCCGTCGCCGCCGCACGCGGCGAAACCCGAGCCCTCGACCAAGCAGTTTCCGACTTCCACGACGCTGGCCACGCCAATGTTCTTCCCGATGGCTGCGAGGAAACACGCGGTGCCTGACCCGCCGTCCGCGGCACATCGCAGCGCTCCGAGCATCGCGTCGTTGCAAACGCAGTCCGCCGCGCAGGCGGCAAGCTGAACGCTACACGCGGCCTGGTAGCAACCCCACAGGGATCCCGCCGCGACCGTGGCGATGCTCGCGTCGATCGGCGAGCACAAAGGCGCGTCCGAGCTTGCGTCGCTGGTCGCGCCTCCGTCGAGGACCGACCCCTCGCTCGTCGAGTCGCTGTTTGCCGCCTCGCCGCCGGAATCGTTGTTCGCCCCGTCCGTCGTTGCGTCCGAACCCGCGGTCGGGCCTCCGGAAGTATCGTCCGACGAACACCCCGACGCCACGATCCCCGAGCAACAGACGGCTACCGAGAACCCGATTCTCCACTTCGACGACGCGCCCATCCTCTTGGCCTCCTTCTTGTGCCGCGCACGATACCCGCCACGCGGCGGGATGTCGTCCATGTTTGGGTGGTCGCCCCCGTCGTGACGGCCCCGTCGCAGTCGTCTATCACTCATTCACTCGATGGACGACACGCCGCTCCTCCGCGTACGCGATCTCGTCACGAGCTTCGCGACGGACACCGGTGTCGTCCGCGCCGTCGACGAAGTGTCTTTCGAGGTGCCCCGCTCGACGACGGTCGCCCTCGTCGGTGAGAGCGGATGCGGCAAGAGCGTGACCGCGCTCTCCATCATGCGCCTCGTCGCTTCACCGCCTGGCCGCATCGAATCCGGCGCGGTCGAGCTCGACGGACGCGACCTTCTCCGCCTGTCCGAGCGCGACATGCGCGACGTGCGCGGCAACTTCGTCTCGATGATCTTCCAGGAGCCCATGACGAGCCTGAACCCCGTTTACACGGTCGGATGGCAAATCAGCGAGGCCATCGTGCTTCACGAGCGGAGGTCTCGAAGACAGGCGCGCGAGCGCGCCCTCGAGCTCGTACGCCTCGTCGGTATCCCCGAGCCCGAGACGAATATCGACGCTTATCCGCACCAGCTCTCCGGCGGTCAGCGCCAGAGGGTCATGATCGCGATGGCGCTCGCGTGCGAACCCAAGCTCTTGCTCGCCGACGAACCGACCACCGCGCTCGACGTCACGATTCAGGCGCAGATCCTCGAACTATTGCGTGAACTCCAGCAGCGTCTCGCCATGAGCATCCTTCTCATCACGCACGATCTCGGCCTCGTCGCTGAAAACGCGCAACGCGTCGTGGTCATGTACGCGGGGCGAGTGGTCGAGAT
>JBAULD010000390.1:0-6605 GCA_049578005.1 Polyangiaceae bacterium | reverse complement strand
GTCAAGATCGTCGGCGTGAGCGACGACGGGCCCCTCGTCGCGCGCTGCGAGGCCGAGCTGCGGCGCAGGGTGGGCGGGCAAGCGTCGGCGGCTCGCTCACAGCCGTATTACCTCGACGTCACCCATCCCGACGCGAACAAGGGAATGGTCGTGCGCATCGAGTCACGCTTCCTCGACGTCCCGCTCGACCAGATCGCCACCATCGGCGACATGCCGAGCGACGTGCTCATGTTCGGCGTCGGCGGCATGAGCATCGCCATGGGCAACGCGAGCCCGGAGGTGCAGCGCGCAGCCCGCTACGTCACCACCGCGAACACCGACGAGGGCTTCGCCAACGCGGTCGATCGCTTCGTCCTCGGCCCATAGAGCGTGGATTCGCATGGCCTACGATACCATCGAGAGTTACGGCGTCATCGGAAACATGCGCACGGTGGCGCTCGTGAGCCGGACCGGCTCGATCGACTGGATGTGCTTTCCCCAGTTTGATTCTCCGAGCGTTTTCGGCGCCTTGCTCGACGACGCGAAGGGCGGACGGATGAGCGTTCGCCCGTGCGGAGAAGCGGGCACTTCGAAGCAACTCTATTGGCCCGACACGAACGTGCTCGTAACCCGGTTTCTCTCGAGCGACGGAGTCGCCGAAATCCACGATTTTATGCCCTGCTCGGGCCGGGCGCGGCCCTCGGACAACCAGATCGTCCGCCGCTTGCGGGTCGTTCGAGGGACGATGCCGTTCGAAATCGTATGTGAGCCGGCGTTCGACTACGCACGAGCGGCACCGAAGGTGACCATCGTGCCCGACGGCGCGCTCTTCGAGGGTCAGGGCTGCCCCGGTCTGGCCCTCTCGAGCAAAGTACCTCTCGTCGCGACGGCGCGGGGCGCCAGAGGAAGGCTCGTGCTCCGCGAAGGGGAAGGGGCGACCTTCGACCTGCACGCGCTACGGCCGGGAGAGGGGTGCGCCCGCGCGCCTTCGGAGGAAGAGGCGCAGTCCCTCTTCGAGGAGACGGTCCACTTCTGGCGAACATGGATTTCGCGCTGCACGTACCGGGGCCGTTGGCGCGAGATTGTCCAGCGCTCGGCGCTCGTGCTCAAGCTTCTCACCTTCGACCCGACGGGTGCGATCGTAGCCGCGCCGACGTGCAGTCTTCCGGAGGAGCTGGGCGGCATTCGCAACTGGGACTACCGGTATGCGTGGATCCGCGACGCCGCCTTCACGCTGTATGCGCTACTGCGGATTGGCTTTACCGAAGAAGCGCGGCGTTTCATGGATTGGCTCGAGGCGCGCTGCCGCGAGGCCGGGGGCGACCCGCCCCTGCAGATTGTGTACGGCATCGACGGCCGAAGCGATCTCGCAGAGTCGGAGCTTCGCCACCTCGATGGGTATCGCGGCTCGAGGCCCGTTCGCATCGGCAACGGCGCCTACAATCAGCTCCAGCTCGACATCTACGGCGAGATGATGGACTCCGTCTATCTCTTCAACAAATACGGTGACCCCATTTCGTTCAACCTGTGGGTCCAGCTGCGGCGCATCGTCGACTGGGTGTGCGGAAACTGGCGGCGCGACGACGAAGGCATTTGGGAAACCCGCGGGGGCAGCCGCCAGTTCGTGTACTCCAAGTTGATGTGTTGGGTCGCACTCGACCGCGGCCTCCGCCTCGCCGACAAGCGATCGTTCCCTGCGGACCGCAGCCGATGGCTCACTGAGCGCGACGCCATCTACGAAGACATCATGGCCCGCGGCTGGAGTGAACGCCGCCGGTCGTTCGTGCAGTACTACGGCGGCGACACGATCGACGCGTCGAACCTACTCATGCCGCTCACGTTCTTTCTTTCGCCGGTCGACCCGAATATGCTCGACACGCTGAGCGCGACGTCCCGTCCGCCGAAGGACGGCGGCCTGCTCTCGGACGGCCTCGTTTACCGATACGACCCCGAGAGGCCTTCCGATGGGCTCACCGGACAGGAGGGAACGTTCAACTGCGCGACCTTCTGGCTGGTCGAGGCGCTGACTCGCGCCGGGCGGCACGACCGGAGAAGGCTCGAACGAGCGCGGCTCATGTTCGAGCGGATGCTCGGCTACGCGAATGACCTCGGGCTCTACGCCGAGCAGACCAGCAGCACCGGGGCGGCGCTCGGGAACTATCCGCAAGCGCTGACGCACCTCGCTTTGATCAGCGCCGCGTTCAACCTGGATAGAACGCTCAACGAAATGCGCTGAGACGCATCGATTGCGCCGGGCTCGGCCGCCGAAAACGGCTCATTTCCTCGCTCTTCGACGGCCTACTCGGCTTCGAAGGGTGCTGCGCCGAATGGAACGCAACGTGCTGATGCTCGGTTCGTCGCGTTTCACCAAGGAGAACGATCATGGCCAACATCAGCGTTCGAAAAGAAGCCGAAGCCCGCCCTGCCGCGACATCCGTGTGGGAGCCGCGCTGGGACGCGTTTCGGACGATGCGGGAACTCATGAACTGGGATCCGTTTCGCGAGATGGCGCAGCTGGTCCCGCAAGGCGGCGCCGGCTTCGTCCCCTCGTTCGAAGTCAAAGAGACGAAGGACGGCTACTCGTTCAAGGCAGACGTTCCCGGCGTGAAAGAGGCGGACCTCGACATCACGGTTACGGGAAACCGACTCACCGTGTCGGGCAAGCGTGAAGCGGAGAAGCAGGAGCACACGGACACGTTCTACGCGTTCGAGCGCTCCTACGGTTCGTTCACCCGCTCGTTCACCCTCCCAGAGGGAGTCGACACGGGCAGCGTCCACGCGGACCTGAGCGAGGGCGTGCTCACGCTCTCGATCAAGAAGACGCCGGAAGCGCAGCCGAAGAAGATCGCCATTCAGTCGGCGGCCAAGAAGTCCTGAGGGCGTGAGTGGGGAACGCACCTGGCGCCGCCGAACGACGCGCGAGCGCCAGGTGATTCCGCTGTCGGAACGAGCGTCGCCCCCTAACGCGACCCGCCGGCGTGGCCGGCGACCACCGTTCGATTGCTGCCGTCGACGAGCGGCAGTCTGCGGTCGGCGCCCAGTGGTACGGGCTTGTTCCCCGCGTAAATTCGGTGCCTGCCGCGGGTCTCGAACCATTCTTTCGTCGTGGCCACGGCGTGCATGTTCTCTACGACCTGCCGCCAGCCTACTCCGGTGTTGTACGCGCAGAAGGAGATCTCCCCCTCCTGCGTCGCATACGGGATGACGCACATCTCCGTTCGGCGGAAGTCGTAGGTCCAGAGATCCTGAAACCACATCCCGCCGACCCAGAGAATTCGCCAGTCCTGCTCGTGGATCTCCTTGCCCATGGCGCCGCGCATCTTGCCGTAGAAGAAGAGCTTCACGAATTCAACGAGCGAGAAGCCGGGGGGTGCCTTCGTGGCGTCGTAGTTGCGCACGAAGGACAGCGCGACCTGGGCGAGGCTCAGCTCTTTGCCCCGCGCCGTGTCGCAAATGACCATGATGTCGTCGAGAAACCCGCCGAGGTCGAAGAACTGCGTAATCGTCGACCACTGCTTCGTCTTTCGATTCGCCACCAGGATTACGCTCGATCCGCAGTTGGGGTGGCACGAGCAATTGACGGAGCCGAAGCTGTTTCCGTCGGGGCCGTTCAGCGATCGCAGATGGTCTGCGAGGGCGCCGAAGACGCCCATTGCGCCCAGCGGGTACCAGTCCCGGTAGGGGTCGATCTTACCGCCCGTGTGCCTGGCGAGCGCGTGCGCCAGGTGCGAGATCGTGTAGCGCCGGGCACGCCGCTCTTCGTCGGTCACGCCTTCGTCGCGGCCGGTGAACGAGACCGGCTGGAACGAGACTCCGTCGAGGGCGTCGCAGTTGTCGATCGCGAAGTCGAGGATGGGACCCACCTGAGTATCGTTCACGCCATTGACGATCGTGGTCACCGGGAGGATCTGGATCCCGGCGGCGCGCATCACTTCGATGGCTCTCTGCTTGACGTCGAATAGATTCGAAATGTGCCGGTGGCTGTTCCCGTCGTTCGTCACGCCGTCGAACTGGAAATACGCGAGGTCGAAGCCGGCTTCTTTGGCCCGAGAGGCGAACTCCGGCTCGAGCGCGAAGCGCAGCCCATTGGTCGCGGCCTGGACGTTGAAGTAGCCGACCTTCTTCGCGTAGGCGCACGCCTCCAGAAAGTGGGGAGACAGGGTCGGCTCGCCACCGGAAAACTGGACGGTCATCTGGCGACGCGGTTTGAACGAGATCGACGCATCGAGGATCGCCTTGATGTCGTCCATCGTCAGCTCGTGCACGTATCCGACTTGATTGGCGTCCATGAAGCATGGATTGCACATCATGTTGCAGCGATTGGTCAGATCGACCGTGAGCACCGTTCCGCGCCCGTATTTGATCGACGAGGTCCCGTGGCGATGGACCAGCTCGTCGCCGAGCGTCCGATAGTCGCGCCCGTAGTAGCGCGTCTCGATGAGGCGGCTGAACTCCGGGTCCAGCGAAAGAAGGTCCTCGAAGAGCCCGTGCTCTTGGCATTCCTTGCGAATGACGATCCGCCCCTTCTCTTCGCGAATGTGGGCTTTGATCTCGCCAACGTGGCCGGTTACGAGCTCCGAGACGCTGCGCTCTCCCCTCAGAATGGCCTCGCGCGTGTCGATGACGCATCGCGGGCACAAAGAGTCGGTCTGACGGGGCCAGCCGAGCGGCGGCTTCGTTCGCTCGCGGCTCTTGGGGAGCGGCCCGGGAGCCCACTCCGGAGATGGAGATGGGCTGTCGGGGAGCCGCGTGTTGACGGCCTGGAACCCTCGCCATCCAAGCTGCGCCAACTCGCGGATCACGGCATTGACATGATCATTCATCGGTTTGTTCCCCAGGTTCTGAAATGAAGTGCCGAGCGCGAACGCCCGGGTCGCACCGGCAAGGTGACACTGTGGGGGATCCGAAACCCTCCTCGGATTCGCGTAGCCACGCAGACGAAGTTGGGGATCCTCGCGCGAGCTCTGCCGCAGAGCGGCTCTCACGTGTCGAGCGAAGTCAAACCTTCACGAATTGCGTACTTGGTGAGCTCGGCGACCGACCGAAGGGACAGCTTGCCCATGATCTGCCGCCGGTGCGTCTCGATGGTGCTCACGGCGACGCCCAGCTTCACCGCGATCTCCTTCGACGTGCGGCCCTCGGCGAGGAGCTGCAAGACTTCGCGCTCGCGGCTCGAGAGGGCCGTGGCCTTCGCGTGCGCGTCGGCGCTGACCGGCTCGCGAAGAGCCGACTCGATCACGGCGTCGCCGACGAGGGGACTCACGTATTTCTGGTTTGCGCCGACGACGTCGATGGCTCGCGTCAGCTCCTCGGACGCGGCGTTCTTGAGCAGGTATCCCGAGGCCCCCGCAGCGAACATGGCGAGGACGTACCTCCGGTCGGAGTTCATCGAGAGCGCGATGACCTTCACTTCGGGCATCTCGAGCGCGAGCCTGCGTGTCGCGTCGATTCCGTTCATGTTGGGCATCGTGATGTCCATCACCACGACCTGCGGGTGCACCTTCCGGGCGAGCGCGATGGCTTCGTGACCGTCCGGCGCCTCACCGACCACCGTCATGTCGGCGCGCTTCTCGAGGATGGCCCGCAGCCCGTCCCGCATGATCTTGTGATCGTCGACGATTAGAATCTTCATGGGCGCTCCCCCTTGGACGGCGGCTCCGAAGCGGACCGCGATGCCGGAACGAATATGGTCACTCGCGTCCCGTACTGGGGCGCCGAAACGACTTCGACCGAGCCACCGAGGCGTTCGATTTGCTCTTTGATGCTGAAGAGACCGAAGCCGCGGCTCGCTCCCGATCCGTCCGTCGGATCGAAGCCGGCCCCCCTGTCCTCGACCGTGATCTCCACGCGGTCCCCTGCCTGGTGCAGAGTCACCTTTGCGGCCGACGTCCCCGCGTGCTTGAAGACGTTGGTCAGGAGCTCGCGCACCGAGCGAAACGCCAGGGCGGCCGCCTCGGGTGCGACGTTCAGGTCCTTGTCCCCTTCGACTTCCACCCGGATCCCGTAGCGTTCACCAACCTGCTCGGCAAGCCATTGCAGGGCGGGCTCGAGGCCCAAGTCGTAGAGGATCGGCGGGCTCAGATCGAACGTCAGCGAGCGCGTCTGGACGATGGACTCGTCGATGAGATGCACGCACTCCTCGAGCGTCGCCCGAACCGGCCCTTCTACCGAACTGCGCGCGGCGGCGAGCTTGTTCTGCGCGAGGGCGAGCGCCTGGCCGACGCCGTCGTGCAAGTTGATCGCGATTCGCCGCCGCTCGCGCTCCTCGGCGAGCGCGGCGTCGAACGCCATGTGTCGAAGCTTCTCCTGGTACTCGAGAAGCTTCTGCTCGCCCGCCTTGCGCGCGCTGATGTCGGTGACGAAAGCAACGACGACCGGTCCGTTCGCGCCCTTCATCGGGGTGAGCGCGAATTCGATCGCAAACTCACTGCCGTCTTTGCGACGTCCGGCGGTTTCTGCCGCGGCGCCGCGGAGCGGACGCGCCGCCATGGCGCCGAACGCCGAGCGAGGTTCCTCGTGGACGGAGCGCAGGCGCTCGGGCACGAGCTGCTCGGCCGGCACACCGAGCAGCTCGCCTGGCGGGTAGCCGTAGGCCCGGTGCGCTGCAGCATTGGCGAAGACGATCT
>JBAULD010000389.1:0-11641 GCA_049578005.1 Polyangiaceae bacterium | reverse complement strand
ACTTGGACTCCGCGCGCTCTCCTTGGAGGACGTGAATCTCCACCGAAGGTTGGTTGTCGGTTGCCGTCGAGAAGATCTCTTTCTTTTGTGTCGGAATCGTGGTGTTGCGAGGAATCATCACGGTCATCACGCCGCCTAGCGTTTCGACGCCCAGGCTGAGCGGGGTCACGTCGAGCAGCACCAGATCCTTCACGTCGCCCGAGAGGACGCCCGCCTGCACCGCGGCCCCTACCGCGACGACTTCATCGGGATTGACGCCCTTGTGCGGATCCTTGCCGAAGAACTTCCTCACGGTCTCGTACACGAGAGGAATGCGGGTGGAGCCCCCGACGAGGACGATTTCGTCGATCTCTTTCGGGCTCTTCTTCGCGTCTTTCAGGGCGTGCCGCAGAGGCTCCATCGAGCGCTCGACGAGGGGTGTGATCAATTGCTCGAGCTTCGCGCGAGACATCCGCATGTCGAGGTGCATCGGTCCGCCCGATCCGACGGTGATGTAGGGCAGATTGATACCCGTCTCTTGCACGCTCGAGAGCTCGATCTTCGCCTTCTCGGCCGCCTCCTTGAGACGCTGGAGCGCCATCTTGTCGTTGCGCAGGTCGACCGCGTTGGCCTTTTTGAACTCGGCGACCATCCAATCAATGATGAGGTTATCGACATCGTCACCGCCGAGGTGTGTGTCGCCGTTGGTCGAGATGACCTGCACGACGTTGTCGCCGACCTCGAGGATGGAGATGTCGAACGTGCCGCCGCCGAAGTCGTAGACGGCGATGACCTCGTCCTTCTTCTTGTCGAGACCGTAGGCAAGTGCCGCCGCGGTCGGTTCGTTGACGATACGCTTGACGTCGAGACCGGCGATCCGGCCCGCGTCTTTGGTCGCCTGTCGCTGCGCGTCGTTGAAGTACGCCGGGACGGTGATGACCGCCTCGGTGACCTTCTCGCCCAGGTAATCTTCAGCGGCTTTCTTGAGCTTCATGAGAACGCGCGCGCTCGTCTCCGGCGGGCTGACGTTCTTGCCTCGCACGACGAAGGCGCAGTCGCCGTTGTTGGCGCGCACGACATTGTAGGGCGCCCGCTTGATCTCTTCCGTAACCTCGTCGAATCGACGACCGATGAAGCGCTTCGCGCTGAAGATCGTGTTTTCGGGGTTGGTCACCGCTTGCCGTTTGGCTATCTGACCGACGAGGACCTCGCCCTTGTCGTCCCATGCGACGACGCTCGGCGTCGTTCGCGCCCCCTCTTCATTCACGATCACTTTGGGCTCGCGCCCTTCCATGATCGCGACGACGCTGTTCGTCGTGCCGAGGTCTATGCCGATTATCTTGCCCATGGTCGGTGCCTCCGATGGTCGTCTCTCTCGCGAGCGAGCCGTGCTCTTTCCGGCGGTGTTCCCGCCGAGCCGCGAGTCTTGAAGATTGTCGTCATTCTCGTCGCAAGATGGGGTGAAGCTCGAGGGATGGTTTGCGCTTCCGCCGAAGGAAACTAGAGCTGCCAACCCGTGTGAAGAGCAGGGCAGCTTCCGTGCGTTTCACCACGAGTCCAACGACGCGAGGGGAACCTAACCACCGAGATTCCTACGTCAACGGCACGAAGTTTGAGGAGCGGTGCCCTGGAAGGGACGCTTGCTCGGATCGGCCCTGACCCCCGCCGCCCATGGGCTGAGCACGGCGAAGCTGCAAGTTCGCATCCTGCGTGTTACAGTCGGTCCGTTGCCCTGCCAGATCGCGCAGTACCGGCGCGAGTCTTATGCCCCCCCCCGACGATCATCTACCCGCGCCGCCCGACCTCCCGTCGTACACGGTCGAGGAAGCGGTGGAAGTCGTCCCGCAAGCTCGCCGCAATCGCGACCCGCTCGAGAGGCACGCCGGCACCGGACTCGCGCGTCACGATGTGGTGCTCGACGATGAGCGCATCGATGCCGACGCCGCGAAAGTGGTCCGGCGCCTAGAGCGGAGCGGGTTTCAGGCGTACTTGGTTGGCGGCTGCGTGCGTGATCTACTGCTCGGCGGCAAGCCCAAAGACTTCGACATCGCGACCAGCGCCAGGCCGGAAGACGTCCGGGCGCTCTTTCGCAATTGCCGCGTGATCGGGCGGCGCTTCCGGCTTGCCCACATTCTTTTCGGGGGCGGCAAGGTCGTCGAAGTCGCGACGTTCCGGCGCAACCCCGCGATGGAGGCGCCGGAGGAAGAATCGAGCGAGGTGTTCGACGACTTGCTCATTCGCAGCGACAACGTCTTCGGCGAGGCGCACGAGGACGCACTGCGTCGCGACTTCACCATGAACGCCCTCTTTTACGACCTGGACCGTCGTCAGGTACTCGACTGGTGCGGCGGCCTGCACGACGTCCGCCGGCGCACCATCCACACCATCGGCGAACCGATGGTTCGCTTTCGTGAAGATCCCATCCGCATTTTACGCGCGATCAAGTTCGCCGCCCGGCTCGATCTGGGCATCGCCCCGGACGTATACGACGCAATGGTGGCGACCCGCGAGGACCTCGCCAAGGCGGCGCGCCCTCGACTTTTCGAGGAGATCTTGCGCCTTCTGCGAGGTGGCGCGCATCGCTCGATGTGGCTCGCTTGGGAAACGGGCGCCATGTCGGTCGTTCTGCCCGAGCTCGCCGCATTCCTCGATGACGAAGAAGCGACCGACGGGGGCGCGGGGCGATTCTTTCGCGGCATGGACGCTATCGATGCGCTGACCAAAGCCCGCGGGCGCCCGCTCGACGATCTTGTGCTCTGGACCGTTCTCCTCAAGGAGCCGCTCGACGAGGCGTGCGCGGGCGAACGCGACCGCATCCGCTGCGTAGGCGAATTCCTCGAGCCGATCATCGAGCGGGTTGCGGTGCCCCGGCGAATCGCCGACGGAGTGAGGCGCATCGTCGCCGTGTTGCCGCGCTTGGGGGCGGGCCGCGCTGGACGCTTCGCCCGGACCGAACTCATGGGGCCCGCGCTCGACGTGCTCGAAGCCGAGCTTCTCGCCAATGGGCGGTCAATCGACGCGGTCCACAAGATGCGGGCGGCGACCGTCGCTGCCGGGGGCCGCGCCGTGTCCGCGCGGACGCCCACCTTGCGCCGGGAACCGCGCCCCGTGAGAGAACGCCGCGGAGTCGAGTAGGACGCGCGGTCACCTTCTCGAACAGGCCGAAAGCGCGGCGGACAGTTCTCCTCAGTAGAGAATTCGCGTCTTGATGCTCGTCTCGAGGGCGCCCACCGCGTTCTTGACGGCGCGCGAGACGTCCTGATCGAGGTCCATCACGAGATAGCCGATGTCCGCGTCGGTCGCCAAGACCTGCGCGGCGATGTTTGCGCCCTTGTCGCTGACGATGTGGTTGATATCGCGTAGGACGCCCGGGATGTTCTGGTGCACGTTGAGGATGCGGTGCTTGCCAGGCGTCGGCGGGAGGTCGACCTGCGGAAAGTTCACCGATCCCGTCGTCACTCCGGCGTTCACGAATCGGATGAGCGCACCCCCAACCTCGCGACCGATCGCCTCCTGAGCCTCCGCTGTGGACCCGCCGATGTGCGGCGTCAACACGACATTCGACAGACCCCGAAGGGGGGTCATGAAGCCGTCGCTGTTCGACTCCGGTTCTTCTGGGAAGACGTCGATTGCAGCTCCCGCGACGTGGCCGCTCTTGAGCGCGTCCGCGAGTGCGCCAATGTCGACGACTTGGCCGCGGCTCGCGTTGAGCACGTAGCTGCCCGCGCGCATCACGGCGATCTCGCGGGCTCCCATCATCTTCTTGGTTTGTGGCGTCTCCGGTACGTGCAACGTCACGAAGTCGCTCTGTGAAAGGAGCTCGTCGAGCGTCTTCGTCGCGCGGTTGTTGCCCATCGGAAGCTTGGCGGCGACGTCGAAGAAGACCACCTTCATCCCGAGCGCCTCGGCGATGACGCCGACCTGCCGGCCGATGTGCCCGTATCCGACGATGCCCAGCGTTTTTCCGCGGACTTCGTAGCTGCCCGTCGCAACCTTCTGCCACTGCCCCGCGTGCATCTCGCGGACGCGGTCGCCCAGCTTGCGCGACAGCATGACGATTTCGGCCATGATCATTTCTGCGACCGAACGCGTATTCGAAAATGGCGCGTTGAACACGGGAATGCCGCGCTTGCGAGCGCTGTCGAGATCGACCTGGTTGGTGCCGATGCAGAAGCAGCCGACCGAGAGCAGCCGGCGCGAGGCGGCGAGGGCGCGCTCGGTCACTCGGGTCTTGCTGCGGATTCCGAGGATGTGCACGTCTTCGATCCGCCGAACGAGTTCGTCTTCACCGAGCGCGGTCTTGACGGTTTCGAGTTGAACCCCCTCGGCGTGAAAGAGCTCGTGGGCACTCGGGTGAATGTTCTCGAGGAGCAGGACCTTGATCTGGTCCTTTGGAAACGACGTCGCCGGGTCCTGATGGTTCACGGCGGCTCCATCTAACGCGCCTCGAGCGCGAGCGCCACCCGACGCGAAGGACGGCATGATACAAGCGAAGGCCGGCCCAACGTGACCCCCTGGATCTTGGCAGCCTCTCTTTTCATGTCCGCCGCGGCGCTTTCGTGCGGAGCCGCCACCGGAACCGGCGGGCCATCCCTCGCCGAGACGTCGTCTCGCGCGAGCCGGCCCCCCTCGCTCGTCCCGCCCTCGATCGACAAGGGGCCGACCGTTGCGGAGGCGATCGCGTTCGTCGACGACGTCGAGCAGCATTTGCGCCGCTTGTGGGTCGCGCGCGACGAGGCGAGCTGGGTCAACGAGAACTTCATTACCGACGACACCGAGGCGCTCGCCGCAGCGGGCGAGGAGGCGACGGCCGCGTATGTCGGCCAGGCGATCCAACAATCGAAACGGTACGCGCCCCTCCGCAGTCAGCTACCCGAGGAGGTCGCGCGAAAGCTCTACCTTCTATCGATCGCGCAGACGATTCCCGCGCCCAGCGACGCGACGAAGCGGTCTGAGCTCGCCGCCATCGAGGCCAAGATGACGAGCGACTACGGCAAGGGGCAATACTGCCCGCCGAAGGGCTCTGCCCTGCTCGAGTCGTTGAAGAAGAAGCCGGGCGAATGCCTGCACCTCGACGACCTGTCGCGCGTGCTTCGCGCAAGCAGGAAGCCGGAGGAGCTCGCGGAGGCTTGGCTCGGCTGGCACGCCGTAGCGTCGCCGCTCAAGGACAAGTACGCGAAGTACGTCGAGCTAGCCAACGAGGGCGCTCGCGAAATCGGCTTCTCGGACGTAGGCGCCCTCTGGCGAGCGGGATACGACATGTCTCCCGACGCCTTCTCGGCCGACGTCGAACGACTGTGGGCCGAGGTCAAGCCGCTCTACGACGAGCTCCACTGCTACGTGCGTTCGAAGCTCCGGGCTCGATACGGCAAAGACCTCGTGGGAGAACACGCTCCGATCCCCGCGCAGCTCTTGGGAAACATGTGGGCCCAGGAATGGAACAACGTCTTCGATCTCGTCGTGCCGTTCCCGAACGAACCGTCGCTCGACGTCGGCAAGCGCCTCAAATCCGAACACTGGGATGCCGTCAAGATGGTGCACCAGGGCGAGCATTTCTTCACCGCCCTCGGCTTCAGCGCCCTGCCGCAGTCTTTCTGGGAGCGCTCGCTCTTCACCCGGCCCCGTGACCGCGAAGTCGTCTGCCACGCGAGCGCGTGGGACGTCACCTGGAGCGGCGACCTCCGTGTGAAGATGTGCATCGAGCCGACTGAAGAGGACTTCGTCACCATCCATCACGAGCTCGGTCACGACTTCTATTTCCAGCGCTACGTAAAGCTCCCGATCCTCTTTCAGCAGGGAGCCAACGACGGTTTTCACGAGGCAATCGGCGATACGATGGCCCTCAGCGTGACGCCGGAGTACTTGAGGGCCACGGGCCTTCTCGACGCGGTGCAGACCGGAGAGCACGCCCGGATAAACCAGCAGATGAAGATGGCGCTCGACAAGGTGGCGTTCCTGCCGTTCGGCCTCCTCATCGACAAATGGCGCTGGGAGGTCTTCTCCGGCAAGGTCGCGCCGCCGGACTACAACGCCGCCTGGTGGAGGCTCAAGCAGCAGTACCAGGGGGTGAGCCCCCCGGGGGCGCGAAGCGCCGGCGACTTCGATCCCGGCGCCAAGTTCCACGTCGCCTCCAGTACGCCGTACGTCCGCTATTTTCTCGCTCGAATCTATCAATTCCAATTCCACAAAGCTCTGTGCGCGGCCGCGGGCCAAGCGGGTCCGATCGACCAATGTTCGATCCACGACAGCAAGCCGGCCGGGGCCAAGCTGATGGCGATGCTCTCGCTCGGGGCGAGCAAGCCGTGGCCCGACGCGCTCGAGGCTGTGGGCGCCGGTCGAACGGCGGACGCGCGGCCGATGCTCGAGTACTTCACGCCATTGCGGCAGTGGCTTGCCGTGCAGAACCAAGGGCAGGCGTGCGGCTGGTGAGATGAAGACCCTCCGCGTCGCGACGCTCAACATCTGGAACCGCTTCGGCCCGTGGTCGGAACGCCTGGCTGCGATCCGGGCCGGGGTCGCGGCTCTTGCGCCCGACATTCTCGGACTCCAGGAAGTGCTCAAACTCGGCCCGGGCGAGGGTGACGGACTGGATCAGGCGGCGGCAATCGCGGACGGGTACAGTTACCAAGTGGCCTACGCCCGCGCGGAAGGGGAGCGCTGGGGCAACGCCGTGCTTTCCCGCTGGCCGATAGGACGCAGCGAAGCCTTCGATCTCCCGCGCGGCGGAACCGACCAAAAGCGGACGCTGCTCTTCGCCGAGATCGCGGCGCCGTTCGGCCCCATCCCCTTCTTCGTGACCCATCTCAACTGGAAGTTCGACGAGGGGCACGTGCGCGAAATCCAGCTGAGAGAGATCGCGTCGCGAATCGAGTCGCTCGCGATGCCCGAGGCTTTCCCCGCGATTCTCGTCGGCGACTTCAACGCGGAATCCGACGCCGACGAAATTCGGTTCCTACGGGGCCTGACGTCGCTGGGCGGCGCCCATCGCGTGTACTTTCAGGACGCCTTCGCGCTGGCGGGAGACGGTTCCGCCGGCTTCACGTTCGCCGGCCGCAACCCCTTCGCCGCGCCGCTACGCGAACCCGACAGGCGGGTGGATTACGTCTTCGTGCGTGGGCGCGACGAACGATCCCGAGGGTTGCCCCTCGACGCGCGGGTGTGCTTCGACGAAGCGGTGGACGGGACGTTTCCGAGCGACCATTTCGGGGTCATCGCGACACTCCGGGCCGAGTGATTGATTGACACGTCGCGGCAATTCGCCGCGAAGAAGTTTTTTGTTGGCAGGTCACCAACCTGGGAATAGGGGGGGCCTCCGCCTGTTTTCGCCGCGGCCCTCGTGGTTGACAGGAAGACGCCCGTCGCTAGGATGCGCCGCGCTCCCCCCCCGGGGTGAGACGTTGTCGTTTTTGTCGTGTGGGAGATGAAGTTCGCTCCGGGGACCGCAGTTGGGGAGCGGTGGTTTTTTCCACGGTTGCGCCGCTTGGCCGGTAGCGGCCGTGTCCGGTTCTGTTCTCATCCCTGCGTTTTTGTCCCCGTAGCCCTGCCGGAGCACTCGGAATGTCCAACGATGTAATGATCTCCGCGAACGACCTCTCGAAAACCTTCGGGTCGTTCCGGGCGCTCGACAAAATCAACTTCGAAGTAAAGCGAGGCGAAGTCGTCGGCTTTCTCGGCCCCAACGGCGCCGGCAAGTCGACCACGATGCGCATTTTGACGTGCTTCATCTCCCCGACGTCGGGAAGTGCGCGCGTCAACGGCCATGACGTCTTCGACGAGTCGTTGAAGGTGCGCCAGAGCCTCGGGTACCTCCCTCAGCGTGCGCCTCTTTACCTGGAGATGAGCGTTCTCGAATATCTCCGCTTCGCCGCAGACCTGCGCAATCTCGACCACGACACATTTCGCCGACGAGCGACGAGTGTCGTCGAAGTTTGCGGGCTCGCGCAGGTGCTCGGAAAAGAGATCCGCTACCTGTCGCACGGCTACCGGCAGCGCGTGGGCCTCGCCCAAGCGCTGATTCACGACCCACCCATCCTCATTCTCGACGAGCCGACGAGCGACCTCGATCCCAACGAGAAGGCGGAGTTTCTCGACTATCTCAAGCAGATCGGGCGCGAGCGCACAGTCATGCTGTCGACGCACAACCTCTCTGAGGTCGAGGCGTCGTGCGCTCGGGCCATCATCGTTTCGAGCGGTCGCATCGTGGCCGACGGCCCGCTCGACGAGATTCGCGCGAAGAGCGGCCGGGTCCGGTACGTGGTCTCCGTGCAGGAGTCGTCCGGCGGCGCCCCTTACCGCGGCCGGGGTGCTCCCCCCAAGCGAGGCGAGGTGGAGGACGCCCTCGGCAAGATCGCCGGCGTGAAAAAGGTCGGCGAGCTACCCACCGACGAGCGGGCGCACGTCTGCGAGCTGGTGAGCGAGCGGAACGTGGATCTCCGACCCGAAGTCTTCCAGCTGATGGTCGACCGCGGATGGGTGCTGCTGGAGCTTCACCGCGACACGCAGACGTTGGAGGACGTCTTCCGCAGCCTCACGATCGGCGACGAGCGCCGCAACCGGCACCTGGGCGCGGCCGCCGAAAGCGTGGATGAAGACGACGACGAAGAAGACGAAGACGAGGAGAGACAAGACGAGGGGCCGAGCCGCGCGGCACGGGCCGAGCAGAGCGAAAAAGCCGCGAAGGCCGATCGGAGCTGAACCATGCGAAACATCTTGATCATCGCCCGCCGCGACCTGCGGGCCCAGTTCAATTCCCCGGTTGCCTATGTGGTCATCGGCGGAGCGTTGCTCCTGCTCGGTGTCATGTTCTTCATGCTGCCTCGCATGGGCGGAGGCTTCCTCGAGGGGAGCTTCTGGGAGCGGGATCGGGCTTCGATGGAGGAGCTCTTCAAGTACCTCCCGCTCATCATGTCGGTCTTCGTCATTCCGGCTGTGACGATGCGGTCGCTCGCGGCGGAAAAGGGTTCGGGGACACTCGAGCTTCTCATCACGATGCCCGTGCGAGACAGCGAGGTCATTCTGGGCAAATACGTCGCCGCGTGCGCGATGGTCCTGATTCTGCTCGCGGCGACGATGCTCTATCCGATCGCCATCTTCAAGATGCCATGGCACCTCGGCCAGCTCGACTGGGGTCCCGTGTGGTCGGGCTACCTCGGATGCGTCCTCTTCTCGCTGGCGGCCGTAGCCATCGGAATGATGCTCTCGAGCCTGACCGAGAGCGACGTCATCGCTTTCTTCCTCACGACCGGAGCGCTCTTCGTGCTCTACGCCATCGGCTGGATGGTCGCGGCTCTGCCGGGCGCCGCGGGGGACGCGATTGGCTTCGTGTCGTTCCAAACGCGATACGAGGCGTTCGCGCGCGGGCTCATCGACACGCGCGCGGTCATCTACTTCCTGTCGGTCGCCATCGTGTGTTTGCTCGTGAGCTTTCGCTCGCTCGAGAGCCGCAAGTGGTCCTGAGCCAACATCTATCTCTCCCGAAAGACGAATAGAAAAGCCATGGAGAAGCGCAACAAGACCGCCCTCGAAAGCGGTGTTCTCATCTTCATCGTGGCGGCGATCCTCGTCGCGGTGAACGCTCTGTCCGCCCTCGGCGTCTACGCCCGAAAGGACGTGACGAAGTCCGAGCGGTTCACACTGTCCAAAGGGAGCGGCAACCTCCTTCGCTCGATGAAGCAAGAGCTCACGGTGGACGCCTACGTCACCAAGGGACTGCCCAAGCTCGACGCGTTCGTCCGCGATCTGCGATCGCTACTTCAGGAGTACAAGAACGCCGGCGCCGGGAAGCTCGAGTACACGATCATCGAGGCGAAGGACGAAGACTCGAAGAAGCGAGCGAAGGACGCCGGCCTCATCGAGCAGCCGTTCGGCGAGGCGAGCGACACCGACGAGAAGGCCGCCGTGACCCAGGGCTTCATGGGCCTCATTTTCAAGTACGGCGAGCAGCAGGACGTCATCAAGTTCCTACCGCCGGATCGCACCGACGGGCTCGAGTTCTGGATCAGCAACAAGATTCGGGAGATTCGGGACAAGGGCGACGAGATTCACCACAAAGTGGGCGTCCTGTCAGGTCACGACGAAATCAAGCTGACCGAGGACAACCTCACGCCCCACAACATGGGCAAGTACGCGATTCAGCAGATCATCACTCAAAACTTCCCATTCTATAGTTTCCAAGACGTAGACCTGAAGAACGGCGACAGCGAGATCCCCGACGAGCTCGACGGACTGCTCATCACGCAGCCCGGCAAAGACCTGACCGAGAAAGAGCTCCGGCGGATCGACCAGTTCGTGATGAAGGGCAAGTCACTCGCCGTGTTCGCGGGCGCCGTGAACGTGAAGAGTGGGGATGCGACGATGAGCGCGACGCTGAGCACGCATGGGCTCGACAAGTTGCTCGATGGCTACGGCATCGCGCTCAACAAGGATGCGGTCATCGACCGCCGCGGCGTTCATCTCATCCTCCCGACGTCCGGAGGCATGGCCCAGGTCGACATGCCGCAGGTGCTCGAGGTGCAGGACGATCCCCGGTTCAGCGGCGACGAGCAACTCGTCGACACGAGCTTCCCCGCCCTCTTTCGCGTGACCGACATCGCCGTTCCGTTCGTGTCGAGCCTCACGCTCAAGGCCGACAAGCAGCCCGGCGCAAAGTTGCACGTCGTCATGCGCTCCTCGCCCTTTTCCGTGCACCTGACGGGCGACAGCGCCGACCTCAAGCCCTTTCAAAAGTGGGCGCCGAAGCTCAAGGGCCTCCAGCAGCAGCAGTTCGCGATCGGAGCCGTCGTCGAGGGAACGCTGAAGAGCGCGTTCCCTGAAGGGGACAAGCAGGGCGTAAACGCCCCTGCCCAGAGCGCGCAACCCTCCCGCGTGTTCGTCCTCGCGTCGTCGCAGTTCCTCTCCAACCCGCTGGCGCGCGCCGGCAACGGACCGGACATGGGCCAGTACGGCGCCATGATGCCGGGTCTGGGCGGTGACGAGCAGCTCTTGATGATGGCCGGTCCTTACGCCCAGCAGTTCATCACCGGAACCATTCTGGTGTTCAAGAACACCCTGGACTGGGTCATCGGAGATACGGATCTGTTGGCGGTGAGCGCCAAGATCCTCAGCGAGCCGAACCTCGTTTACGGCGACGTGGGCAAGCTGAGGATCACTCCGGACATGAGCGAGGAGCAGATTCGCAAGCAAGAGGAAGAGCTCAAGGCTGCGCACAAAGATCAGCAGCGCAACATCGAGTTCTTACTCATTCTCGGCGTTCCCGCGATCTTCGCGGCCTATGGAATCGCCCGCTGGCGCACGCGCCTCGCGGCTCACGCTCACGTCTCATTGGCGTAAACCACCGTCACCAATTCCACGGAAATAGCGTAAATGTCGCGCGAAAAGCTCATCATTCTCGGCGTTGTACTGCTTGGTCTCCTCGGGGTCCTCGTCTACAAGCAAGCGAAGAACGACGAGTCACTGGGCGCTCCGATGGCGAGCGCAAAAGACTTCCCGCGAGTCAGCGCTCCCCCAGATATCGACAAACTGAGCATCACCAACGGTGACAAGAGCGAGGTGTTGCTCGAGAAGGTCCCGGATCCAAAGGCGGCGCCCACCGACGGCGGCAGCGACACGATGTGGGTGATGACCAAACCGGTCAGTTCTCCCGCCAACCAGCAGGCGGTGAAGG
>JBAULD010000388.1:0-22930 GCA_049578005.1 Polyangiaceae bacterium | reverse complement strand
GCCGAAGAGGGCGACGCCGCCAGCGGGCCGGCGGACGCACCTGCAGTCCCAGCGACGGACGACCCAGCCGCGGCGGGCGAGGTCGCGGACTGGGCGCGTGCGTTCGAATGCGCGACCAGCAGAAGGCCCAGGCCAAAAAAGCCGTAACCGAAGAACATCGTCCGTCGACGTCGCATGCGAATTTCCCTTTTTTCTACGAAAACTTGGCGACCTCGCTCTCGGGGTCGGGGAAGGTCGGGAAGGAGCGGGGCCGAATGTCGTGCGTCGTCAAACCTGCAAGGAGCGCGGCATGAGTGTATGTTCCTGGGCGCTTCGTTGGCAACTGCGGTCGCATCGCAGCGCATACCGAAAATGCAAGGGACCGCTCGGCTTTGGCCCCTCGCCCCCACCACACACCCTGGGCGGAGAATCGGCGTGAATCGGCCAGACGCGACAATGGAAATTCCTGCCCGAGTTGAGCGAAGATCCCAGCGGTCGAACCCGCTCGGGTTCGATTGAGCAACGGCCTCGACGGCCGTCCGCGGCCGCGGCCCACCGTGGTCGAAACCCCGAGACTGAGTGTTCCCCGTGCCTACCGAACCGACCGACGAAGAGCTAATGATCCGCTTCGCGGGCGGCGACCGGTCGTCGCTCGCTCTGCTGGTCCGTAGGCACAAGACGCGCCTCTACAACTTCACCCTTCGACAACTCGGAAACGGACCCGCAGCAGAGCAGTTGGTAATGGACGCGTTCGTTCGCGTCGTGGAGCGCGCAGCCGACTTCAAACTCGGGACCCGATTTTCGACCTGGCTCTACACGCTCGCGCGCGGCCTCTGCGTCGATCAACTCGAGAATTCCCGGCGCGGCGGTCCTCCCCTGGACCAGGCGGGGTCCGGGCTGGGGCGCGATGCCGGAGGTCTGAACGGACACACGGGGTACCGGGCCAACGCGGAGCGCCCCATGGCCTCTGTCGAAATCCGCGAGCGCGTTCTCGCCGCGGTAGATGCGCTGGTCCTCGAGCAGCGGGAGGTTTTCCTGATGCGAGAAGTGGGCTACCTGCCCTTCAAAGACATCGCTCAGGTCCTCGGCGTCCACGAGAACGCGGTAAAGAGCCGGATGAGGGCTGCGCTGGAGCACCTGCAGTCCGAGCTGAGCGAGTTCGAAGAATACGCCCGCGCATTGCGATGAGGGGTGAAAGTCTGCCGACGAAGATGGACTGCGAAAAGTTTGAAACCGCAATGCTCGACGAGCTCTATGGCGAGCTCGATGAACTGACGTCGGCGGCTGCCAAGCGCCATGTCGCCGGATGTGCGCGATGCACGTCGCGCCTCGGGGGACTGCGCGCAACCCGGCGCGTGGCGACTGTGCCGCTGATGGAGCCGCCACGCGATCTCGAGGAGCGCGTGCTCGCGGCGGCCGAACAAGCCCAGGTGGTGTCGCCGCCGCGCGCCAGGATGGCCGAGGCAATTTCGCTGGCCGGAAGCTGGGCCATGCGGCCCCAGACCGCCATGGCGGCTTTGTTTCTGGTCATGATCGGAACGAGCGTCCTCTTGCTTCGAGGCAAGTCGGCCCGCGCCCCCGCAAGCGCCGAAGTAACCGTCACTGAAGAGGGGACGCCCGCGCCAGCAACCGCCGCGTCCGCGCAGACCGAGCCGACGAAAAGCAAGCCGGTCCCCCCCAGTGCTTCCGAGAGACCGTCGGCTTCGCAGGCGACGGTGAGTAAGGACCCGCCGTCGGCCGCCGCTTCCGCCCTCGTCCCTGCGACGCACCCCTACGTCGAACTCGGGCTCCCCGCTTCGGACGAAGCTCCGCAGCCGGACGACCTCTTCGACTCTGCGGTCCGGGACTACCGCGCCGGACACTACAAGGAGGCGATGCGCGCGTTCGACGCCCTCTCACCGGGCGATCCAAACGCTCCGGAGCTGTGGGCCGCTCGATCGATCCGCGAAGGGACGGGTTGCCGAGCGGCGGTGGGACGCTTCGACAAAACGGCGCAACGATACAAGCAAACGCCGCCAGGCTGGGACGCGCTGCTCGAAGGGGCACTGTGTTATCGATCGCTGGGAGAATTCGGCACAGCCCGCGCGAGGCTGAGCGCACTCCTGGGCGTCGATTCACACAAGGACCGTGCCCGCGCCGAACTCGATCGCATCAACGATCTGCCCCAGGCCCAAACGAGCAGTAGCGATTCGCCCGTCAAGACAGCGGGCCGGCCTCGATCGATCGCAGCCGTGGCGCCTCAGGGCCAACCGGTGACGTCGGCCGCGGCGGGCGCGGCCCTGGACCCAAATCGGTAGCTATGCTGGGTCGCGAACGTAAGCAATTGTTCGCACGATTTCCACTAGCCGTTCGCGATCGTCCGGGCGCAGGTTGACGAAACGAAGACCCATTCCAGGGTTCGGGTTGTCGCCGTCGGGGCGGACGGCGTTTATCCAGGCCACTTCGCCCTCGAGCTTGAATGGTTCGTAACCGGGCGGCGCGAATGAAAGGACCAGGCGCGTTCCGACCGATAGCGGGTCCACGGTCTTCACGAAGATGCCCATCGCGCTGATGTTGGCGATCGACGCGTACAAGAAGGTATCCTCGGCGATGCAGTCGACCGCCCACTCCACGTCGTAGCGGTCGTAGTTGCGCCGGTTCTCGGACGACGGCGGGAGATCCGGTCCTTCGAGGGTGGCGGCAGCCGGCACGGCGAGCCCCGTCGTATCCTTGGTCATCGTCGCCATCGATCGCCCTCCCACCCCCTCAACGCTACTGAACCCGCAACGGGCCGCCGTTGACGCGATTGTCCCCGTCGCTTGGCCCGCTCTTCACCTTGAGACGCGTATCGCCCACGAATAGACCGAAGTAAACCTCGTACGTGCCGGGCGTGAAGTTCGGTTCGAGCTTGAACTCGTGGTCGTCTGCGAGCAAGTCGCCCGGCAACCAGAGAGACATCGGGTACTTACCGTTCATCGGCTTGTGATCGCCGTTGTGGCGGCGATGGTAGCCGTCGATGTGAATGAAGCCCTCCCACTCGGTCGTTACCGGGGCGAGCACGCGGTAATACGTCTTCATATGGTACGTGCGGCCGGGACTCACCGCGTCGACAAGCCGGCCCCTATCGTCGAGAAAATCGATACCGATCACCTCGAGCTTGTCGTCCATGTTCGCGTCGATTTTTCGCTGAGGCCGCGGCATCGACGTGAGCACCATCGACGACAGAGGGTTCTCGTTCTTGTCCCGCGGGCTCAAGGTCGACGCGACGAGCATGATCTGGCTGGAACGCGCATCGAGGACTGGCAGGTTGCTCTTCGGCTCAGGCGCGTGCTCGCGCCAGAGCTGATTGAGCTTCGGAAGCTCTTCGGCCTTGAGCGCCAGACAACGCCGTTGCCCCGACCCGCCGGCAGTAAGCCAAGTGTACGCGCTCGTCGGATCGTTCATGATCTGTGGCTGCCCGCCAGCGTAGTAGGCCGCCGTTCGTCCGCCGACGCCGAGGAGCCCGAGCGGCGCGTCGGGGCAAAAATGGCGGTAGCTCTCGAAGACCTCTTTCGGCGAAAGCTGGTTCGCGAGCGCCGGATAGTAGAAGAAACAGAGCACGAAGCCGACGACCCCGCCGCCGACCGCCAGACAGGCTGCACGGTGACGGAGCAAATCGCCGAGCACGCCCATGACGAGAAAAAACGCCACGCCAGCCGGAACGGCGAGAAGCGCGGAGACGAAGGGCCGGAAACCCGCGGCCGTCCAAACTCCGAACGTGGCCGCGGGGATCGCAATCAACATCAGCGGGGCCAAAATGAGGAGCGCGACCCACCAGTCGTAACCTGCCAAGAGAGGCCGGCCCGCGCCTTCCGTCGCACCCGCGTTCCCGGTCTCCGCGCGTTCCGGCGACGCGCGACCCTCGGGTCGCAGCTTCGATAGGAGCTCTTCGAACGGCTCGAACCCGCGGGTAAACGAGGCCTGGGACAGGCCCTTGGACTCGCCGAAGGCCCACAGCCACACATCGCATGCGAAGAGCAACCCGAAGATTGCGCCGAGTGGAATGAATAGGATGGCCCACCAGGCGTTGAGTACGATGTCGCGAATCGTTGAGGACATCTGCGGCAACCAATGCGCGTGCGTCCGATTTCCGATCCAGACGATGAGCCCTGCGAGCACGGCGCCGGCCGTCACGGCGAAGTACACGAGCGCCAGCCCGCCGTCGTATGCCTCACGAAGAGCGCGGAGAACGCCAGCGTAGGTCGACGGGTCGAACGCCTTGCGCTTGGCTCCGCTCTCGACCCACGTCAGGAAGGCGCACATCGCAAAACCGCCGAGGACGACCCACCAAAGCGTCAGCGCAGTGCCCTTGAAGCTTTCCGGAAAACTCGCCCCCACGACCCCGAAGGCCTGGTACGCCTTCTCAGGAAGTTCGTGAAAATCGTGGTGGAACACCGCTGCGAGCAAGAGCGTCCCCAGGCCGACCGCGATTGAGGCGTGCGCGCCCCTTTCGAAGTCGCGGATCGCCACTGCGCATGCGACTGCACAAAGCGCCGGGCCCGTAAACGCGATGTAATCGACGCGCGCGGCGAGATAGCCGTGAGCGACCAGCGCGACGGTGGATCCCACGATGATGGCCACGCGCCCTAGGCTCTCGCGCTCGATCGCGTAATGCGCACTTGTGGACGCCCCCCCGATTCCTCCTGCCATGGTCGGCGGAGCAAGCAAGAGACGACCGAGCGCGAACGGCAGGAACGCGCTCCATGGCGCGAGCGAATGGCCGATCGCTGCTACGTAGTAGTCGAAGGTCGGGTACTTCGCCTGCAGGTGGAACATAGCGCCCGCCCACAGATTGAGATCCTTCGTCTCGGGCGCTGCGATCGCACGGGCGGCCATCACCGCGATGACCGCGCCTGACAAGAGCGACGTGCCTCCAACCAAGCTCCCCAGCGCGTCTCGGGACCGGCGCTCTCCTCCACCGGAAGACAGCCACGCGACCCCCCACGAGAGACCGACTCCGAGCAGCGGAACGGCGAGTCCCAGAAGACCACCGCGGCTCTCGAAGCCGACGAACAGCCCAGCACAACCCATAGCCAGCCACGGCAAGCGCTTCTTCGCCGAAGTCGGTCCGCGTTCGTCCCGATCGAACGCCGCTACGGCAAGCCCGCCGAACGCCATCGCAACACCAGCCATGGCGCAAACTTCGCCGAGCATCGAGCGCGCTTGGACGAAGTAGACCGGCATGGTCGAGAGCACGACCGCGGCATAGGCTCCAGCGCGTCGATCGAACATGCGCGCGACGAACGCGTAGGTCGCGAGGACGCCGGCGAGACCCCAAAGTGCGAGGGGCAAACGCCCCGCCCACTCGTGCAGTCCAAAGAGCTTGAAGCCGACGGCAATCGACGACATGGGGAGTTGCGGACGGCCGAGATCGTTCAGGTGCGGCAGCGAATTGTCGGCTCCCTCGAGCGCGAGATGAGAGGCGTGGTACAGGTTGAGGGCGATCCTCCGCGCGAGGTCGGCGACATTGAGCTCGAATGGGTCCCACAGTCCGCTCCTTGTGAGCGGAGGGCACACGAAGAAGAGCAACGTCGGGGTCGCAATCGCGACGGCCAGGGGTGCCCAACGGACCCAGGCCCGGGTGGGCTCAGTCCCGGCAGTCAAACCGGGAGCATCCGGGCCAGGCGCAGCCAGAATCGCGTCGCTCGAGGGCTGGATTTCATTGGACATGGAAGCTGCCAGGCCGAAAGACGGGCGGACACTACTTCCAAGGTCCGCCGCGGCGCAAGCCGTCGCGTGCTACTCCCACGCGCCGAGGATTCTCGGACTCGGATGAGCAGACCACTCCCATCGAGCACGCCCCGCTCGGGCCACGTCGCCCTCGTCGGTCGGCCCAACGTCGGAAAGAGCACCTTGATGAACGCGATCGTGGGGCAGCCCCTCGCAATCGTCAGCCCTCAGCCGCAAACCACCCGCCAGGCGGTGCACGGCGTTCTCACCGCTGATGGAGCTCAGTACGTCTTCATCGACACCCCGGGCGTGCACGCGCCCCGCTCGAGGCTAGGGCAGTGGATGAACGACGTCGCAAGACAAGCTGCTCACGATGCCGACGCCATTGTTCTCGTCGTCGAGGCGGCGGGAATCGGGGCTCGACCGAACTTCGAGACAGAACTCGGTCTTGCTGCAGAGCTCCCGGACGTACCGACGGTGCTGGTGCTGAGCAAGGTGGACCGAGTCAAGGACAAGTCCCAGCTGCTTCCCGTAATCGCGGCGTTTGCCGAAGCACATCCCTTCGCGGCCACGGTCCCGCTCAGCGCCAAGCGCAACGACGGCATTGACCAGCTGCTCGCCGAGCTTCTGCCCCTCCTTCCCGAGCAGGCGCTGTTATTCGAGCCGGATACTCTGTCGGATCAACCAGAGCGGTTCTTCGTTTCGGAGTTGGTGCGCGAGCAGGTCTTGCTTCACACTAGGCAGGAGGTCCCCCACGGCGTCGCCGTCGTGGTCGAGCGCTTCGACGAGAGCGTGAAACCGCCGCGCATCGAAGTGGTCATTCACGTTGCACGCGAAGCCCACACGAAGATTCTCGTCGGGACTGGCGGCCGGATGGTCAAGAGCATCGGCACGGCCGCGCGCGCGCGGATCGAGCGCATGCTGGGGGGAAAGATACATCTCGAACTTTCGGTGAGAGCGACGCCCGATTGGATGAATAGCGAGGCACGGCTGCGCGAAATGGGCTACGGACCGCGCGCCGGAGACGACTGATGACCAAACACCATCCCCGGCACGCTCGGCGACCCGCCGTCCCGGCCGGCGGCGCCGGTACTCCCATCGTGGCCATCGTGGGGCGTCCGAACGTCGGCAAATCGACGCTCTTCAATCGCCTCGCGAGGGCGCGCATCGCCATTGTTCACGACAGTCCAGGCGTGACGCGCGACCGGCACTACGCAGACGCGAGCGGCTACGGCAAGGAATACACGGTGGTGGACACTGGTGGCTTCGACCCACAGGACGACGACCCCATGAAGGCGGGGATCGCCGATCACGTGCGCGCAGCGATCGAAGAGGCGGACGCAATTGTCTTCGTGACGGACGCGACCACCGGGCCCAACGAAGCGGACCGCGCGGCGATCAAGCTCCTCCGCGAAAGTGGCAAGCCGGTGTTCTACGCGGCCAACAAGGCGGACTCGCCGAGTGTCGACGCCGACGCGTTCGACCTCTACCGTCTCGGGATCGGCCAGGTGTTCCCGGTGAGCGCCCTCCATGGCCGCGGGGTGGGCGAGCTCGAAGCGGCGCTCGTGGCGGCGCTGCCAGACGGCGAGCCCGAACCCGTCGACGATGCTCAGTCGCCGCCGAGGATCGCGCTCATCGGTCGACCGAACGCGGGCAAGAGCAGCCTTCTCAACCGCATCCTCGGCGAAAACCGGGTGCTCGTCGACGCGCGCCCCGGCACGACGCGCGACGCGATCGACGCGCTCGTGGAGAGAGACGGCAAGCAATACGTATTCATCGATACTGCCGGAATCCGGCGCAAGGCGAAGGTGGCGAAGGAGGGAAGCGCCGTCGAGTCACTGAGCGTGCTCTCGTCGATACGGAGCATCGAACGCGCTCACGTCGTGGTAGCGCTCTTCGATGCAAGCGAGGGAGTGGCGGAGCAGGACGCCAAGATCTTGGGCCTCGCCGAGGAGCGCGGACGGGCGATGATCGTGGCGCTCAACAAGATGGATCTGCTCAAGAAGCCGGAGCTGGGAAAGGCCGAGGACGACGCACGCGACAAGCTCACGTTTGTGCCGTACGTGCCCATCGTCCGTACGAGCGCCAAGACGGGCCGAGGCGTCACCGAGCTCTTCGCGACGATCGACCGAGTGCGCGACGCTTTCTACAAGCGCGTTCCCACGGGAGAGCTCAATCGCTTTTTCGAACAGGTGCTCGACAGCCATCCGCCACCGACGATGGGGAGCCGTGCTCCACGGCTCTACTACGTGACCCAGGCGGAGGTCGCACCGCCGACGTTCATCGCGATGACGAACGCGCCGGACTCGATTCATTTCTCGTACCGGCGATTCGTCGTCAATCAGCTGAGAAAGCACTTCGGATTCGAGGGGGTCCCCGTGCGGGTCCACTACAAGGCGCGAAGGCGGCGCGAGAGGGGCACGCAGGCCGAAGGGAGCGAAGACACGGAGAAGTGACCCCGGGCGAGCTCAGGCGGAGAGAGCCGCCCGTGGGTCACGTGCGATGGTGACAACTGCCAGGACGGGGACGCCGGGAAGACCAGCGTCAGACCGATGCACCCCAAGCCAACGCGGCCGCGCCGCGCAATGCCACCTTCAAGACTCGGAGCCAGTCGTAGGATTGCGCCGCGAAATGCTGGCAGCCGATATGGAGCATGTCCGGCGAATCCGTAAATAGCCGCTCCGCCTGCGCGCGAGCGCGGCCGAAGAAACGTCGCATGAAACGCTCGCGAATCCGGAGGTCCCGAGCGAGCCGCGATCCGGCGACGAGATCGGCCCAGTCGTCCACGACCAGCCGAGCAGTTCCCACGGCGCCGAGACGCCGCGCCAAGAACCTTCCGGCCATCACGCCATATTCGACGGCCTGCGCGATTCCCTCCCCAGTTGCGATATCAATCCCGGCCGCCTCCCCGACCAGCATGATCGGGCCGCGCGCAAGCCGCACCGCGGTCTCGTACCCGCGCTCCGCATAGCGCTTCTTCTCGCATCGCGCCGCGTCTATGCCAATCGCTGCGAGGCGCTCGGCAAGCACCTTCCCCACGTCGACCCGGTCGATTGGCGACACGCCTGCGGCGGCCGAGACCGCGTAGACTCCGCGGGAAACGAGCGGACGCCCCTCGACGATCGTCGGGAAATCCCACGCGTAGCCCAGAAGACGGCGATCGCTCGCATCGAAGTGGAGAAATTTTCGATCGCGATCTTCTGGGACCGGCTCGGTGTCGACCTCAACTACTTGCGCGCGCGCCCCCCCCGCGCCTAGCCCTAGCGCCTTTCGCACGACGCTGCCGACTCCGTCGCACCCGACCACCACGCTGGCTCGCAGCTCGCCTTCGCTCGTCTCGACGACTGCACCATTTCGCGGATCGTCGCGGACGCTCACGACGCGGACGCCCTCGCGCACGGCCACGCCGCGGGAGGCTACGGCGTTCGCCAACGCATGGTCGAACTCGATTCGACGAATGACACGCCCAATCCGCCCGGGCGCGGCTTGTACCTCGCGCGTAGATCCTCGAAAGGATACACCGTCGACGGAAACCCCGGGCACGTGGATCTCCACTCCGAGCGACCGCAAGAGGGCGTCGCCGCGGGCCGCGAACGCGCCCGCACAGGGTTTGTCGCGCGGATATTGAGCTTTTTCGAGGAGCACGACGCGATGCGCAAGCTCCGGCGCGGTTTGCGCAATTGCCAGCGCGGTCGTCGATCCGGCCGGGCCACCGCCCACGATTACGATGTCGTGATTGGAATCCATGAAGACCCTCGGAAACCGATGCCTTCTTTAGCGGCATATCGACCGTCGCACGCCTACAGCTGGGCGGGCACGCAGTATGCGAGGAACCCTCGGCACGGGTACCATGAATCGAATGCGAAACCCACACGCATGGGAATGATTTTGCGCGCCGCACTCGGCGCCAGCATTCTCGCCCCCTGCTTCTCGACCGGACACGCGCTCGCGGGCGACCGATTTCGTCTATCGGTTGACTGGGCGAAGTTTGCAGAAGTGCTGAATGAGGGCGCGCCATTTCTGCCGCACGTAACGCATCCACCAGGCATAAAGAGCGAACAGTCCACGTGGTCGCCAGAGCCGAGTTGGTTCGGCGTGACGCCTCACATCTCCCTCGTCGCACGTGACTGGAGCGGAGCGCAGCTTCTCGTTGGGCAGCTCATGCTCACCGACGAACTGCGGCCAAGCCGATCGTGCCGGATGATCTTCACTCGAATCCGGATCGCCGACGGACGCATTGCCCCGTTTGCACAAGCCGGGTTCGGACAATGGCGAGTGGACACTGAATGGATGCCGATCATCCCCGCAGACGTGGAGATAGCCGCACAGCTCGGAGCGGGCTTCGATCTGCGTCTCGACGCCAACGCATCGATCGCATTCGAGACCGACGCCACTATCCTCTATCGCGAGCAGCATTCCCCCGAGATGGTCTCCGGACCGCACCCGTGGGCATCGTTCCTCGCCGCGCGTGCGACGTTCTGATCCTTCCATCCGTGCTACGACGACGGCACGAATGGGCGACACGGCGGATCCGACTATCGGAGAACGGCCGATTCCGTGTGAGCATGCGGAACGTTGCGGCGGCTGTCCGCTCATCCATCTTTCCTACGATCGACAGCTCGTGCAGAAGCGGGCCTACGTCGTTCAGTCTGTCTCACGCTACCCGGCGCTGGGTCTCGTTTACACGGACGCCGTAGCGCCCGCTGAGCCGATTGTCGGATATCGAACTCGGGCGAAACTGATCGTCGGACCCGGCCGAAAGCTCGGCCTCTACGCGAAGGGAGGAGGACATCAGGTCGTCGATATACCCCATTGTCGCGTACTCTCGCCGTCGCTACGCCGGGTTGCCGACGCCCTGCGCGCGCGCATCGCGGCGGCCGATGGCACGGGGAATGGCTTCCACGTGAACGATGCGGCCGGAGCAGGACAATTGCGCGCAGTCGACCTCCGCGAGGTCCGCGACGGCGACACCAGCCGGGTCCTCGTAACCCTCGTCGTAGAGCGCGACCGCCATTCGTCGCTCGAGCCCCTCGAAGGCGCTGCGCGCGAGCTTCTCGAGGCCGAGCCAGTCATCGCGGGCGTGGCGTGCAACTTCCACGATGGAGAAGCGCCGCGAGTCCTGGGGGCAGAAACCGTCCCGCTCGCGGGTGTGGCTTCGGCCGAGGACCGCGTCGGTCGCTCGGCGCACTTGGCCACCTATGGTTCTTTCGTTCAAGCGCACCGTGGCCAGGCAACCCTCGTACACACGATGTTGGCGGACATATTTGGCCTCTCGAGTGGACGGCGGCGCGCCTCCGCTCCCCCATGCAGCTTGCTCGACCTCTACGGCGGGTCGGGCTCGATAGCGCTGGACCTCGCTGCGGGCGGCGCCCGCGTGCGGCTGGTCGAGTCGTTTGCTCCGGCCGTGGCGCAGGCCGTAGCCGCCGCGGCGCGCTCGGGGCTCGAAGTCCAGGCAGAATGCGCCGACGTGGCCGTCGCGCTTCGAGCTCTGGCCCAGCGAGGCGAGCGGTTCGACGGGGTCGTCGTCAATCCTCCACGCCGCGGCATGAGCCCCTCCGCGCGCGAGTGGCTCGCCAGGCTCGAGGCGCCGATCCTGGCCTACGTCTCGTGCAATCCCGAGACGCTCGCGCGCGACCTCGATCACTTCGCTCGCCTCGGCTACTCGCTGTCGTCGCTGCAGCCGATCGACATGATTCCGCTCACCGATGAGGTCGAGACAGTGGCTGTGCTCAGGCGCGCGAGGATCGCCCCGGCGCGCGTCGCGTACGCGGACGAAGACATCCTCATCGTCGACAAAGCCCCGCATGAACCGACGGTTCCACAAGGCGAGTACCACAGCTCGCTTTTTGCGCGCGTTCGTTCGATCCCAGGGGCCGAGAACGCCACACCCGCGCACCGACTCGACGTCGGCACGAGCGGCCTCGTCGTGTTCGCACGCCGTAGCGAACACGCTGGCCCCTGGCAGCGCGTCCTGTCTCTTTCGTCGACGCGAAGCGTTTACCTTGCAGCGGTGCGGGGCGTGACGCCGTCGAAGGGCACGGTCACGCGGGAATCCCGAGACGGAGTCGGGCCCTTCGTAGCGCGCACGCGCTACCGGCGGCTGGCGGTCTCCTCCGGGCACAGCATCCTCCGGATCGTCCCCGACGCTGGGCGCGCGAACCAAGTACGGCGTCATTTGGCGGCGATCGGCCACCCTCTGCTCGGCGACGACCGACACGGCCACGCTCCGACGAATCGATTTTTCGAGGAAAAGCACGGCCTGGACCGCCCGTTTCTGCACGGATGCCGGCTGGAGTTCGACCGCCCGGGTTCCGAGGCTCGACACGTCGTGGATTCCCCCCTTCCCGGCGACCTGCGCGCCGTCCTAGAGAGGATGGGCGACGAAGACTTGCTCCGCGTGCTCGAAGAGAAAAGGGCGCTCGCGATTTCGAGCGTGCCGTCGGGAGGCGATCGTCGCCAGGAGGACGAGGAGGGCCCGGATTAGGGGCGGTCTATGCGCACCGCCCCGAGCTCGACCGCAACTTCGTCGAGCAACGTGTCGAGCTCGAGGGCGCGCGCCTCGGGCGCAGCCACGGTGAGATCGCCTCCACTCTCGGCGAACACGGCCGCGAGCCCCTCGCTGGCTTCGACCAGACCCTTGAAGAACACGACATCGCGCGCGCGTATCACCAAACGCCGCACGACCATGCCCTCCCCGACGCACGACGGAACAGGCCTCCGCGCCATGGGGTTCAGACCAGGGGGTCTTCGATTTCGGCGGGCGGCGTCTTGATCGCACGTCGCTCGCGGGTTCGCTCCTGCACGAACTCGACCAGTTTGTCGACGTACGTCTCGAGAGGAGGGCACGGGTCGACGCCGAGCGAACCAAGTAGCTCGTCGGCGTTTGTCGAGTCGTACGTGACCGGCGTCGTCAGCGTCTCGACGAAGGCGCGCGGGCTCTTGACGATTCGATCGAGTCCTGGCGCTCGCAGGAGCGCCTTGGCCAGATTTGCCGGAATGGATCCTCGGGGCGCCCGCCGGCCGCCGGCACGTGCGACCAGCTCGAATACCCGACGCACCGTAAGCGGTTGAGGATCCACCAGGTGAAACGTACGTCCCCGCGCACGGCGGTCTCGGCCGATTGCTACGGCCGCGCGCGCGACCCAGTCGATCGGGACGAGGTTGAGGGGGTCGTCGCCGCGGCCTGGCAGCGGGAGCGCCAGGTCGGCCGGCGACGTGACGACCAACAAAAAGAGCAGATATGGACCGTCGAAGCGCTCGATCTCGCCCGTGCGGGAGTCGCCTACGACCGTTGCCGGGCGCACGACGGTGATGGGGATTCGGTCCATCCGGCTTCTCATCAGCTTCTCGGCCCGAGCCTTCGTCTCCTCGACGACGCTCCGAAAGGATTGACCGGCCTTGAGCTCCTCCTCGAGAACGAGTCCGTGCCGATCTCCGGCGACGTGGGCGGTCGAGTGGAAGACGAGGCAATCGAGCTTCACGCAGCTTGCCGCGAATTCAAGCGCTTCGTGCGCGCCCCCGACGTTGACGCGCTCACAGGTCTTGCGGTCTGCGCTGACGGAGGTGACTTGGGCGCAATGGTGAATACGCGTCACCTGACGCGCGAGCGACTGGAACTCCGCGCCCGACAATCCGAAATCGATGGCGCCCGGGTCTCCCTCGATGAGCTGCACGCGATTGCGTTGCTCCACATTCAAGCTCGCGACGTAGGCGCGCGCCTCTTCGACAGACGCGGTGCGCGTGATGGCGAAGACGTTTGCGCCCGCGTCGGCCCGCAAGATCTCCGAGGAAACCGCGCGTGCGAGGGGCGACGGAAAGCCGGTGAGAAGAACCGCGTCGTCGATCACGGTCGCATTTCTACTCTCGAGCCGCTGGGATGAACAGCTGGGGAGGCGCAGCCGATAGCCGCGCCGGCTTCGCCCGCGACTTGCAGGCAACGGAGGAGCATTCGGCGAAAGAAAGAAGGAGGAAAGCTCATGCGACGACTACCAAAGATTGGCAGAGCAGCGGTCATGGGGGTCGCGTTGTCGAGCGCGACTGTGATCACCCACGTGGCCTTTGCCCAGGGAGGGGACGACGCGGGGCCGCAGGACCCGCAAGGTGTTCAACGCGCCACGGCTCGCGCGGTGACGGCGATGCTGTCGGTCCAAAAGATCGACAAGTCCACGCGTCTCCTCACGCTCAAGACGGCGGACGGGGAGACGTTCGATGCCAAGGCTGGGCCGGATGTGGATTTGGATCGACTCCGCGTCGGCGATCCCGTGAGAGCGACGTATTACGAAGAGGTCGCGATCGGGATCCGCACGACCGGTCAAACGGGCCCCAAGACGACCCAGACAACCGTCGAACGCGACGGAGTGACAGCGCAACAGTCGACGCTCACCGCGCGAATCGTGTCGGTCGACGCCGACAAGAACACAGTCGTTCTGCGCGACCCGCAAGGCCGGATGCACTCGGTCAAGGTCGTGGACCCCGATGTACAGGCCGAGCTCGATCGCATCAAGCCCGGTGACGTCGTCGACCTCACGTACACCCAGGCAGTCGCGATTTCCGTCCAGCCCACGAGATAGCGCAGCTAGCGCCCGAAGCCGATGATGACGCGGTCCGCTTACTGTCCGACTGCGGCTAGCTGCAGCGCACGCCGTTTTTGCCCGCTTCGCACTTGGTGAATCCGAGGGCCTTGCAGGAGTACGAGCGCGGCCGTCCGAGGTAGCAATAGCGAATCGCGACTCCGTCACAGGTCGCCTTGTCACCCGGGTTGCATCGGGAAGTCGTGGGCGGAGCCGTGCACGCGCCGACGGAGATCGCGCCCGGCGAGGGCGGGCACGCAAGTCCGCCCCGGTCGCAGTCGACCCGCACTTCGTGCCCGTTGAAGCAGCCGACCGCAACGTCGCCGTCGCATCGCTTGGCGTCCGGGCTGCATGCGGGACCGCTCGTGGCACATCCCGGGGTACCGTCTGCAGCAGTCGCGCACGTAAGTCCAAAGGCGGAACAATCGAGGCTGAAAAGCTTCCCCTTCTCGCAACGGATCAAATGCGTGCTCGAAGCCGAGCAACGCGGTCGGTCGCCATCCTTGACGTCTGCGGAGCACGGACCGAGCGTGCACGTCGCCTGGCCGCCGACCACGATGCACTGCTCTTCGCCGCGCGTACAGTCCCGAACCGCGAGCACATCGTCGTGCCAACACGTCATCGCTCGTCCGTCGATATCGCAATAGCCGACCACTCCCTGGCGGCCCCGCCCCTTGCACGCGTCGGCGCTCGCACCGTGGAGCGCGCACGCCCGCAGACTAGCGCAAGAGTCGGCGCGCAGCCCGCACTCGCGCATCGTCAACGAGAAGTTGACGGCGGCCGGCGAAGACATCTCGTCGAGCATTTTCTTCGTGCACTCCTGAAAGTCTGCCGGGAACAGCGAAGAAGGGATAGAAACCTTGTCGCATCCGGTGAGGAGGGCACACATGCGCTCGACCTCCTCCACGGCCGGAACTGCCACTTCCCCGCGCCGCGCCTGGACCGCGAACGGCGAAGGCGCGCGGGCGCTGGTTCCGAGCGGTCCGGCATCGGCCGGCCTTTCGTCCGATCCCGCGCACACGAGTGCCATCCCTGCCCCGATGCACGCAGCGCCCGCCTGCGCCCGGAGCTTTCCTTGCCGCGACATCAGGCCCCATTTTACCCGGAACCTGCAACCGAGCCGCAACCACCTTTCACGGCTCGACGGGCGGCGCTAAGTTCCCGCGAGAAAGCCATGATCAACGACCTGCAGAAAGAGCTCGCCAGCTCTGTCGCGAAATCCCACGACGCACTCAAGCGCGAGCTGACGAAGCTACGCGCAGGTAGAGCGAGCGCCGCCCTTCTCGACGGCATCAAAGCCGACTACTACGGGACCCCCACCCCGCTCGCTCAAATGGCGCACGTGAACATTCCCGAGCCGCGTCTCCTCATGGTCAAGCCATGGGATCGATCCATGGTCAAGGCGGTCGAAAAAGCGCTGCGCGAGAGCGATCTGGGTTTGAACCCCCAGGTGGATGGGGACGTCGTACGGATTCCTCTGCCCCCCCTCACCGAGGAGCGCCGGAAGGAATTCGTCAAGATCGCCCGCAAGTACGGGGAGGAATGCAAGGTCGCCATCCGCAAGGCGCGCCACGACGCGCTCGACATGCTTTCGACCTTGGAGACCGAGGGCCAAGCGAGCGCGGATGAGGTCGAGCGGGCCAAGAAGAAGGTCGAGGAGACGATCCAAGACGCCGTCAAGCAGGTCGACTCGATGATCGCGAACAAAGAAAAGGACATTCTGGAGGTATGATCGACCACGCCTCACCCACGGGGCACGCCTGATGCTAGGCTGGCAGCCAACGGTTGACTCGTTTGACACCCGCCAACCTGGGTGAAAATCTCTTGATGTTGGAGGATTCCGCGCCTTGATGCGTGCAGTCGCGGCCGGGCTGAGCGACGTGGGGCTCCAGCGCGAGCACAACGAGGATTCGTTCGTCGTGCTCAAGGAGCACGACCTCTTCGTGGTCGCGGACGGAATGGGGGGTCACCGCGCGGGTGACATTGCGTCGCGTATTGCCACTGAGACCATCTCCGAGTTCTTCCGGACGACGGCCAACGAGGACGTTACCTGGCCTTTCCACTTCGACATGAACCTCAGCGAGGAAGAAAACCGGCTTCTGACGGGCATCCGGGTGGCGAACCGACAGATCTTCGAACGCTCGACGCGGTCGCGGGAGTGCCACGGAATGGGGACCACCGTGGTCGGCGCGATGTTCAGCGCAAAAAAGCAGCGGATGTACATCGGCCATGTGGGCGATTCGCGCTGTTACCGGGTCCGTGCCGGACAGATTCGGCTCCTCACCCGCGACCACTCGCTCATCAATGACTACCTCGTCGCGATGCCCGATCTCACGGACGAGCAAAAAAGCGAACTTCCGAAGAACGTCATCACTCGCGCGCTCGGAATGCAGGACCACGTGGTGGTCGATCTGCAGCACGACGATCCGAAAGAGGAAGACGTCTACGTGCTCTGCTCCGATGGACTCTCGGGCATGGTGAGCGACGAGGAGATCACCCAAATCGTCAGCGACTCCGGTGATGTACGCGAGGCATGTAAGCGCCTCATCGAACGCGCCAATGAGCGGGGCGGAGAGGACAACATCACAGCGGTCCTCATCAAGATCGAAGAGACTATCGGCCGCAAGGTATCTGGCGAAGGCGCTCCGGAGACGAGACAGGGCGGGGAGCCGGGTCCTCCACACGGACCGAACGGAGCGACGCTGCAAGCGGGTGCCTAACATCGTCGCCCGTCGTCTTGACGCGCTGCATCCGACCGGCTAAAGCCGCGCGGCCGGTATGGTAAAAGCCATCTTCGCAATATTGGGCGGGTTCTGCGTATACGTGATGGGTACGTTGTCCTACGGAGGCATCGCGGTCCTCATGGGGATCGAGAGCGCCTGCATCCCGCTGCCGAGTGAGCTCATCATGCCCTACGCCGGCGCGCTGACAGAGCCCAGCATCGCGACCGAACTGAGCGCACAGTTCGGTATGCAGCTCCCCGTGTTCAACCTCATGCTCGCGGCGATCGCCGGAGCGCTCGGCTGCAATCTTGGGTCCGAGGTCGCCTACTGGGTCGGTGCGAAGGGAGGAAGGCCGGCGATCGAAAGGTACGGCCGCTACTTGCTGATCTCGAAAAAGGAGATCGACCTTGCGGATCGATGGTTCGAAAAAGGAGGCGAGTGGATCGTCTTCTTCGCCCGCCTTCTCCCGGTCATTCGCACGTTCATCGCCTTTCCGGCGGGGGTTGCTCGAATGAACCGCACGACGTTTCACGCCTTCACGTTCCTGGGGTCGCTCCCCTGGTGTCTGGCGCTCGCGTACGTGGGCCGGCGGCTCGGCCTGGGGCTCCTCGAAGAGCACTCGCCGCTCAAGCATTTCATGCACCGCTTCGACGCGGTCATCGGCGGCGCCATCGTGGTCGCGGCCGGCTATTTCGTGTGGTCGCGCGTCAGGGTGTACAGGCAAAACCAGGCCGAAGTGGCAGCGGCCAAGGCCGAATAAAGCTACATTCCGGTTATGGCCGAAAAAGGCGCCGCCTTCGCCGGAGGCGCAGCCGAGGATTACACGGCGGACGGGGAATCCCCGGGCGACCCGGAAGCCATCCGCAAAGCCGCCCTCAAGTGGCGGGCGACGACGATGGCCAATGCAGAGACGAGGGTTCCCCCTCGCAAGCAGCGGTTCTCGACCTGGAGCGACCTGGACGTGCCTGCGGTACTGACGCCCGCCGATGTGCCCATCGACTACCTGCGCGAGTTGGGAATGCCGGGCGAATATCCGTTCACGCGGGGAGTGCAGCCGACGATGTACCGCAGCCGTCTCTGGACGATGCGCATGTTCGCCGGCTTCGGCACGCCTGAGCAAACCAATGAGCGGTTCAAGTACCTTCTTGCGCACGGCCAGACGGGGCTATCGACCGCTTTCGATTTCCCGACGCTGATGGGATACGACTCCGACAGCCCGCGCTCGCTCGGCGAAGTCGGCGTGTGCGGCGTCGCGGTCGATACGCTACGCGACATGGAGGTTCTGTTCGCGGACATCCCTTTGGACCGCGTCACGACGTCGATGACCATCAATGGCCCCGCCGTGGTCCTGCTCGCGTTCTACATCGCCCTGGCCGACCTGCGAGGAATCTCGCGGCGTGCGATTGGTGGAACCGTCCAGAACGACTGCCTCAAAGAGTTCATCGCGCAGCACGCGTGGCTCGTACCCCCGCGCCCAGCCATGCGCGTCGTGACCGACATGATCGAGTTTTGCACGCGCGAAGTCCCTCGGTGGAACACCGTCAGCATCAGCGGCTATCACATCCGCGAGGCCGGTGCGACCGCCGCTCAGGAGCTCGCGTTCACGCTCGCCGACGGGATTGGATACGTGCAGTGGGGCATCGAGCGCGGAATGAGCGTCGACGATTTCGCTCCGCGGCTGTCTTTTTTCTTCGATGTCCACAACGACTTTTTCGAGGAGATCGCCAAGTTTCGGGCTGCGCGCCGCATGTGGGCGTCGATCATGAGAGAACGCTTCGGCGCGAAGACCGAGGAAAGCATGAAGCTTCGCACGCACGCCCAGACGGCGGGGGTATCGCTCACAGCGCAACAGCCGTACAACAACGTCGTGCGCGTCGCGATCCAAGCGCTCGCGGCCGTCCTCGGCGGAACGCAGTCGCTCCACACGAACTCGCTCGACGAGACGTACGCGCTTCCTACGGAGCAAACAGTGACCATCGCGCTCCGTACGCAGCAGATCCTGGCCGAAGAGAGTGGGGTGGCCAGCACCATCGACCCCCTCGCCGGTGCCTGGTACCTTGAAGATCTCACAACGCGTCTCGAGTGCGAGGCGCGGCAGTACATCCGGCGTATCGACGAGATGGGCGGCGTCGTGAGCGCGATCGAAAAGGGTTACCCGCAGCGCGAGATCGCAGCGAGCGCGTACCGCTTTCAGCAGCAGCTCGAGGCCGGGGAGCGGGTGATGGTCGGGGTAAACAAGTACGAAAGCGACGACGGAGGCGCGGTCCCGCTCTTGCGGATCGACGAAGTCGTGCAGAGCACACAGGTCGCCAACCTCAAACGCGTGAAGGCCTCACGGGACGCAGCCCGAGTCAGCGCCACGCTGGCGGCTGTTAGGGCGGCCGCGCGGAGCAAACCTGGGGAGGTTAACTTGATGCCTCCCATCATCGAGGCCGCGAAGGCCTATGCCACGCAGCAAGAAATTTGCGACGTCCTCCGCGAAGTCTTCGGGACGTACAGCGACCCGGCCGAGTTCTAGCTCGAATCCGACCGGTTGGACCCTGACGCCGCCATGGCGCGTCCAGCGTCTTGGCCTTGCCGGATGCTGTCCGGGATGCTGTCACCGTCGAAGCCGCCGAAGGCTACGCGCAGCCCCGGTGCGGTCGCCCCAAGCCGTTCGCGAATCGCGCGTATCTTCGCGAGGTGGCCGACGCGCATCTGGGCCCTCGACGCGTCGAAGCGGAAAACCTTGAACCAGATGGGCTGCGCGCTGAGGCCCATGAGCACGCCGAGCTCGCGAAGCGCGAGGGCCGCGAGGCCGGCGTCGTCGAGGGCAAGATCGGCCTCCCCCCCAATGCCTCCGAAGAACGCGCGAAGGAGGACGTAGCCCTCGGGCGCCCGGCCGTGCCATTTGCTCGAGACCCAAGTCCCGGCACGGATCGACCGCCCGAGTGCGCGGGGGACGACGAAGCCCACCCCGTCGAGAGGATGGGCCACCTCGGAGCGCCGGTACGCGAAGAACACAGTCGCGCTCGATCCATATGGGATGGACCGGAGGTCACGCGCCAGCGCTCCGTCCAGGGCGTCCATCAAACGGGCGGCGACGTGCGCCGGCCCCGCCAGAATTACCGCGTCCGCTGCTACCGACTCTCCCGATTCCACGCTGACGATCCAACCCGCGCCGTCGCGCGTGAGCGAACGGGCGGCCGTTCCAGAACGAAGAATTACGCCGTCCTCGCGCAAACGATTCACGAGCGCGTCGACCAGCGTGCCGACTCCCTCTTTGAGCGAAAGAAACGCGCTCGACCCCTGGGCCTTGTTGCGCCGCCGGGCCAACCCCAGCATTCCGCGCACGAGCGAACCTTGCTCCTGCTCCATTGCGACGAGTTGGGGAAACGTGGCGCGGACGGAGACGTCGCTGGCATCGCCCGAGGTGATGCCGCCCAAGAGCGGCGCGACGAGCCGGTCGGCTGCCTCGTGTCCGAGCCGCCGCGCCGCGAAATCGGCGATCGACTCGTCGTCGTCCCCGTCGAAAGCACGCACCGGCACGAGCGGCTCCATGGCCATGCGTGCCTTCCCGGTCCAAGAGAAGAGCTTCGAACGCACGAGAGGCAGAACCCGCGTCGGGACTCCGAGGACCAGCCCTTCGGGGACAGGGTGTAACTGATTACCCCAAGCAATATAGTAGCGACGCGTCGCCTCGTTGGTGCCGACGATGGAGCTCCCGAGCCCAAGTTCGCGAGCAAGCGCGGTCGCCTCCGGCTTGCTTGAGACCCATGAATCCGGACCGCCGTCGATGACGAAGCCGTCGGTCCGCTCGGTGACGAGGTTGCCGCCGAAGCGCCGAGACCGTTCGAGAACCGTCACCGAGATGCGCCGGCCAGAATCTCGCGCCCGCACGGCAGCCGCGTGCGCGGCGGCGAGCCCGGCGATCCCCCCTCCGATGATGACGACGCGCTTGTCCGCCATGAGAAGCGAATCATCCCCTCAGAAGTGGAGCGGCGACTTCGACGAGGACTTCGACGAAATCGTCATCGGCGTTGAGCGATGCGGCGCGCGAGTACACAAGGCCGCGCTCGTGGGCCATTGCGCGCGCCTCGATGTCCAAATCGTAGAGAATCTCGACGTGATCAGCGAGAAAGCCAATCGGCGCGAGTACGACGCTCCGATCGCCGCGTGCCTTCGCCTCGTCGAGGACGGCGCCCAGGTCCGGGCCGAGCCATTCCACGGTCCTGCCGCCCGGTCCCTCCATCCCCTGGCTTTGAAATGCAACCGTGGCGTGGAAGCTCTCGCGGAAGCGACCTCGCAAAATAGACTCGACGATGGCAGCCGCCGCCCGCACTTCGTCTTCGTACGGGTCGCCACGTTCGATGATGAATCGAGGCAGGCTGTGCGCGGTCATCACCACGCACGCCCTCGAGACTTCTCGCTCCAGGACGAGCGCCCTCGAAACGCGCTCGGCGAACGCGGCGCCGAGCGCCGGCATTCTCCCCCAGTTCGCCGCGCAAACGAGCTCAATTCCGGTTCCCTCCGCGGCCTGACGCGCATCGTCTTCGTAGATCTGTGCCGAGTGTTGCGCGAGAGGGACGACTGCCACACGCTTGGCTCCGGCACGAGCCAAACCCGATAGCGCGTCGCGAACGAGAGGCTTCCACAGGCGGTTGGCCCAGGCCACCGGCACGCCCAACCGTCGCTCAAGCTTGTGCGCCAGAAGCTCATTCGTCGCATTGAGGGGCGACTGGCCGCCGATCGCTTCGTAGCGACGGCGGAGCTCCGCGATCAGCTCGACGCTGGGAGGCCTCCCGCGACGAACGTTGGTGACGAAACCGGGGAGATCGTCGAGTCGATCGACTGTTCCGTGCGAGACGAGAAGAACCGCGCGCTCCACCTGTGACCTACCGTTCGCTATGGGTATGCACGTAATCGACGACCGCACGCACGTTATCGACTGGCGTTTCCGGGAGAATTCCGTGACCGAGGTTGAAGATGTGCCCCGAGCGGCCCGCCGCGGCGTCGAGCACGCGCTGGGCATGTTTCACGGCGACCTCGCGCGTCGACAAGAGCGCGCACGAGTCCATGTTTCCTTGGACGGCGCGGTAGTGGCCCACGCGAGTCCAGGCTTGGTCGAGCGGCGTGCACCAATCGACGCCGATGACCGATCCGCCCGCGTCGCGCATCGCTTCGAGCAGAGTCGCCGTCCCGGTCCCGAAGTGGATGACCGGCACGCCCGCACCCTCGACGTCGGCGAGCACGTGGCGTGTGTGCCGTTGGACGTACTCCACGTAGTCGGGTGGCGCGAGGTCGCCCACCCACGAGTCGAAGAGCTGCACGGCCTGGGCTCCGGCGGTGACCTGCGCGCGTAGGTACCGCCGCACGACCTCGGCGAGCTTTTCTAGGAGCATGTGCCACGCGTCCGGGGCTCCGAACATGAGCTTCTTCGTTTTCGCGAAATTCGCACTCTTTCCCCCTTCGACGAGGTAGCTCGCGAGCGTAAAAGGACCGCCTGCGAAGCCAATGAGCGGCACTTTCAGCTCCTTCCGGAGGAGGCGGATCGCGGCGAGCACGTAGCCGAGCGATTCTTCGGCGTCGATGACTCGAAGGCGCTCGATCTGGGCACGCGTGGCGATCGGCTCGTGGATGACCGGCCCCTCGCCCTTGGCGAACTCGAACGACGCCCCCATCGGCTCCAGCGGCAAGAGAATATCGGCGAAGAGAATCGCCGCGTCGACCCCGAGACGCAGAGGTTGCTGCGTCACCTGCAGCGCGAGATCGGGCGTCTTGCAGATGTCGAGCAGCGTGTACTTCTCACGAAGCGCCCGATACTCCGGCATGTAGCGGCCGGCCTGCCGCATGAACCAAACGGGGGTCCGGTCGACGGACTCACGCCGACAGGCGCGTAGAAAGCGATCATTCACGGAAAGGACGATAGCACCAGCTCCCGAGAGGCGGGTGTTCGCGCTGCAGCGGTGAGTCAAGAAGGCGGATCATGCG